>JANMCB010000080.1:0-13472 GCA_031360805.1 Rhodoferax sp. | reverse complement strand
CGGCCCGGCGGCGCAATCCGGCATACGCCCGGGTGACATCATCACCAGCGTGTCCGGCCAGCCCGTGGCGACCGTAGCCGAACTGCTGACCCGCGTGGCAGCCCTCAAACCCGGCACGGCGTCCAAATTCAGCCTGCTGCGTCGGGAGGAGAAAGTCGACCTGGAAGTTACGCCAGGCGTTCGGCCCAAACCTGCCAGGCCAGCTCGGTAATTCAGGGCTTTGCCGAGTCCGTTGCCTGCGGGCTCTCGGCAGCGTCTTCAGGCGCCTTGGTGTGCTTGATGAAGATCTGGGCACACCAGATGCCAATTTCATACAGCAAGTACATCGGCACCAGAAGCGCAATCATCGACACAGGATCGGGCGGCGTGACAATGCCGGCCACGGCCGCCGCTCCCACGACAAAATAAGTGCGAAATGCCTTGAGCTGCGCGATGGTGACGATGTTCATGCGCGCCAGAATCACCACCGCAATCGGCACTTCAAACGCCACACCAAAGGCGATGAACATGGTGATGACAAAGTCAAGGTAGGCTTCGATGTCCGGGCTGACCGCCACTGACATGGGTGCCATTTTTTGAATCGCCGGAAACGCCTGGCCGAAAACAAAAAAGTAGCAAAACGCCGCCCCGGTGTAGAACAGGATGGTGCTGGCTGCTACTAGCGGCAACACCAGTTTTTTCTCATGTCGGTACAGGCCGGGTGCCACAAACGCCCACACCTGGTAAAGGATCCACGGCAGCGCCAGACCCACAGCCGCCAGCACCGACACCTTGATTGGCACCAGAAAAGGCGAGACCACACCGACTGCGATCATGCGCGAGCCTTCGGGAAGCGCTTTGACCAGCGGCATCGCCAGCAGGTCATACAGGCGCGACGGTCCGGGGTAAAACAACAACACCCCCAGAATAGCGCCTACGCCGTACAGCGCTTTCAGCAAGCGATCGCGCAACTCCACCAAATGCTGGACAAACGGCTGCTCTGTGCCTGCCAGTTCGTCCTCTTTGGTGTTCTTGTCGTCTTTGTTGGAGTTTGAGTCGGTCATCCGCTTAGCAGTTTGGGTCGAAACCTGGCGACTCGCGCTGCTCCCGACAAGGCTTTGGTTCGTGTGCCCGCGCGGGCTTTGTACCAGCTCGGTGTGGCGCCTTGCTTGACGCGCCACTTCTTTTTGGGATGTTTGTACTGCGGGAAACTCGGCGCAGGCTCGGTATAGCCCGAGCTTGATGCGGTCTGGGTCGCTTCGCTCCAGCTCTTCTCGAAATCGCTGGCTCCGGTCTGAATCGAGTTTTCGACGTCCCGCGCTGCGCTCTCGACCGTGTCTTTCATTTTCTTGAGCTCGTCCAGCTCCATGGAACGGCTGACTTCGGCCTTCACGTCGGCCACATAGCGGCGCGCGCGCCCCAGGAGCGTACCAATCGTCTTGGCCAGCCCGGGCAGCTTCTCAGGGCCGATGACCACGAGTGCGATCCCGCCGATGATGGCGAGCTTGGTAACCCCGATGTCGATCACTTACATGCCACTCGCGAAATCAGACCTGAACCCTTGCGTTGCATCAAAACCTGGCTTAAGTTTTGGTTTTGGCTTCAACGTCGATGGTTTCCTTGGCGGCCGCAGTTGTTGAACCGACCTGCTGGGTGGCTCCTGGCGCTGCCGTGGTGGTGGCGTCTGCGGCTTTGTCTGCGCCGTCCTTCATGCCGTCCTTGAAGCCTTTGACGGCTCCGCCCAAATCACCGCCAATGTTGCGCAGTTTTTTGGTACCAAAGATCACCACGATGATGACCAGAAAAATAATCAGGTGAGTGGTTGAAAATCCCATGAGCTTCTCCTTGCGTGTTAGGTTGATTTTAGACCGCTAATGGTCCCGTGGGGCCAGTGCCCGGATTCGTCAGCGGAAATTGTGGGATTAACCCGCTGCAGTACCTTTATGACCACCACGGTCCTGGCAGGTCGGAGGGCTTCGAGACTCAACCCCGAAGCCAGGGCCGCGGGCCACCCATGACATGAATGTGCAGATGATGCACCTCTTGCCCACCTTCTGCGCCGGTATTGGTAACAATCCGAAACCCGCCCTGTGGGTAGGGGTTGCAGCCCTCCTGCATGGCCAGCCTGGGTGCCAGCGACATCATGCGCCCCAACAGGCCCGCGTGCTCGTCGGTGACCTGGGCCATGGAGGGCACATGCGCCTTGGGAACCATCAGAAAATGCACGGGTGCCCATGGGTGAATGTCGTGAAATGCAATGATCTCATCATCCTCATAGACCAGTTTCGAAGGTATTTTGCCGGTCGCGATTTTGCAGAACAGGCAATTGGGGTCGTGCGTCATGGGCTCGGGTGTACTTTCTTGGGCGGCGTCAAGCGCCAACCGGCTGGCTCTTGTTCATGGCCACCATGCCACGCACTATGCGGTACAGGAACCAGATCGAAATTATCAACCAGGCAATGGCGCCCGGCAGGTAAAGCAGCAGGAACAACGGGAACGTTGCGACATACAGAATGCCCGCCCAAATCACCGAGCGAATCCGCCATGAAAAGTGACTGGCCTGCCAGGTGCCCGCCGCGTCATCTTTCTTCACCAGGTCAATCACCAAAGCGATGATCAAAAGAACCAGGCCCGCCTGGGCGCCCGGAATGACCGCCCCCAACGCCACCACCAGATGCAGCACATAGCTGACCCAGCCGACGTTTTTGAGGTTTTGGGCCTTTTCGGAATCTACGGTGTTGACATCAATCACATCATTCATGGTCAAGCTCCTTGGTGAAAAATCAAAAACAGGGACATTCTCGTGCAGGACATCAAGCCTGAGTTTCGCGCGAAATTGCCTTGCGCAATGCCTTTTCCTCAATGCCGCTGGTGCCGGCACGGCGCTGCAGCTCGGCAATCACATCGGCGGGCCGCAAACCATAGTGCGCCAGTGCAATCAGGCAATGAAACCACAGGTCGGCAACTTCAGCGACAACTTTGGTTTTGTCAGCGCCATGGTCGGCATCCTTGGCCGCCATGACCACCTCGGTGGCCTCCTCGCCGATCTTCTTCAAGAACGCATCTGGCCCCTTGTGAAGCAGGCGTGCCACGTAACTGGCATCAGCATTGCCCCCGTTCTTCGGCAAGCGGGACTCGATCACGTCCGCCAGAGCGGCCAATGCATCGCTCGCATCAGGCTCGGCCAGAGGAACAAAAATCGGGGATGTATCAGTTTGCGGCATGGACAATTGGATGGCTACAGCGCCCTATTTGTAGATGGTTTGCGGGTCTTTCAAGACCGGCTCCACAATTTGCCATTGATCGCCCTTCAACACGCTGAAAAAACAACTGTGGCGACCCGTGTGGCAGGCAATGGACTTGCTGGGTGCCACTGTTGCGGTGGTTGCGCTTGCAGTTGCTGCGTTTTCCACCGCGCCAGCATCTTGGGCATCGTGGCCCAATTGCGTGACCTTGAGCAGCAGCACGTCGTTGTCACAGTCCATCCGGATCTCATGCACGACTTGCACGTGGCCTGACTCTTCGCCCTTGGGCCACAACCTGCTGCGCGAACGGCTGAAGTAAACCGCCCGCCCGGTTTTGGCGGTGGCCTGCAGCGCCTCACGGTTCATCCAGGCAAACATCAGCACATCATTGCTGCCAAGTTCCTGGGCAATTACAGGGATGAGGCCTTTGTCATCCCATTTCACATCATTTAACCAGCTCATGCGCTGATTGTCGGGTATTACAGCCGCACCGGGATGCCAGCAGCCGCCATTCTGGCCTTGGCCTGGCCGACCGTGAACTCGCCGTAATGGAAGATGCTGGCAGCCAGGACCGCGTCTGCGCCGCCCTGCTTGATGCCGTTGACCAAATCGTCAAGCGTGCCAACGCCGCCGGAAGCGATCACCGGCACGCTGACCGCTTCGCTCACCGCGCGGGTCAACGCCAGATCAAAGCCGGACTTGGTGCCATCGCGGTCCATGCTGGTGAGCAAAATTTCGCCAGCACCGCGTTGCGCCATGTCGACGGCCCATGTCACCGCGTCCAGCCCTGTGTTTTTACGGCCGCCGTGGCTGTAGACGTCCCAGCCGGGGCCAATTTTTTCGCCCTTTGAATCCAGGCGCTCAGTATCTGCCGACGAACGGCGTTTGGCATCAATCGCCACCACAATGCACTGTGCCCCGTATTTGGCCGAAGCATCGTCAATCACTTGCGGGTTGGCAATGGCGGCTGAGTTGAAACTGGTTTTGTCGGCCCCCGCATTGAGCAGGCGGCGCACGTCGTCCACGGTGCGCACACCGCCGCCGACGGTCAGTGGAATGAACACTTGAGACGCCACGGCCTCGATCATGTGCAGGATCAAACCCCGGTTGTCAGAAGTGGCAGTTATGTCCAGAAAGGTCAGTTCGTCGGCGCCTTGCTCGTTGTAACGCGCGGCGATCTCGACCGGGTCACCCGCGTCGCGCAACTCAACAAAATTAACGCCTTTGACAACGCGGCCACCGGTCACGTCAAGGCAAGGGATGATGCGTTTGGCTAACATGAACCCCCACGGTCGCCCACTTCGTGCGGCTTCCTGCCCCCCACGGGGGCCGCATTTTGCCTTGGGGCGGCCCGGCGGCAAAACATCGTTATCCGTTCAGCTCATCGGCCCTGGCCTGCGCTGCTGCAAAATCAAGGTCCCCCGAGTAAATGGCGCGCCCGCAGATCACACCTTCAACACCCTCGCCCTCGACGGCGCAAAGGGCTTCGATGTCAGCCATGTTGGACAGCCCGCCCGAGGCGATCACGGGAATCGTCAGCGCCTGCGCCAGCTTGACGGTTGCCTCTACGTTGATGCCGCAGAGCATGCCATCACGGCCGATGTCGGTGTAAATGATGGACTCGACGCCGTAGTCTTCAAATTTCTTGCCCAGGTCAATCACATCATGGCGGGTGAGCTTGCTCCAGCCGTCCGTTGCCACCTTGCCCTCGCGCGCATCCAGCCCGACGATGATGTGCCCGCCAAAAGCGGTGCAGGCGTCCTGCAAAAAGCCGGGGTTTTTGACCGCTGCGGTGCCAATGATGACGTAACGCAGACCGGCGTCCAGATAGCGCTCGATCGTGTCCAGGTCACGGATGCCACCGCCCAGTTGCACATCGACTTCACTGCCGACGGTCTTGAGAATTTTGCGAATCGCCATTTCGTTCTTCGGATGGCCGGCGAAAGCGCCATTCAGGTCCACCAGATGCAGCCTTCGGGCGCCCCGGTCAACCCAGGTTCTGGCCATCAGGGCGGGGTCTTCGCCGAAGGTGGTTGACTGGGCCATGTCGCCTTGTTTGAGGCGGACACACAGACCGTCTTTCAGGTCAATTGCTGGAATGAGTTGCATGGGGCGCTAGAAAGCGGAAAAGCAAAGAGATCAAGGATTCCAGGAGAGGAAGTTTTTGTACAGGGCCAAACCTTGAGTCGCGCTTTTTTCAGGATGAAATTGAGTTGCAAAAATATTATCGCGCGCTATTGCGGCCGAAAAGCGTTTGCCATAGTCAGTCTCGCCCACGCTGTGGCGCGCATCAGACGGTTGGGCGTAAAAACTGTGGACGAAGTAAAAATAGCTTTCGTCGGGCACGCCCAGCCAAACTGGGTGTGTACGGGCCTGAAAAACCTGGTTCCAGCCCATTTGGGGCACCTTGAAGCGGCTCCCGTCGGCTTGAATTTGCCCTTCAAGCTCAAACTTGAGGACTTCGCCGTGAATCAGCCCCAGGCCTGGCGTGCCCAGGCCCGGCGCCTCTTTGCGACCCTCGGCGCTGTGGTCAAGCAGCATTTGCATGCCCACACACACCCCAAACAGCGGTTTGGACGCAGCCGCCTCCAGCACAGAAGCCAGCAACCCCGAATCGCGCAGCTCGCGCATGCAGTCTGGCATGGCGCCCTGGCCGGGCAATACGACGCGTTCAGCAGCGCGGACCAGATCAGGCTCGGCCGTCACGACCACGTCAAAGGCGCTGCCTTCAGCGGCCCGTCGAACCGCCTGCGCCATGGAAAACAGGTTGCCCATGCCGTAATCCACCACGGCCACGGTTTTCTTGAGGGCGGAAGTTGATATCATATTAATAGCAAACTATCTATATAATACGAGGGCTAGTTGCCGATTTTATTGATATTTTGATGATTTTCAGGGTGTTTTTCCAAGAAATTAACCTGTGAGTTAATTTTTGAGCCCCAACTAGAGTGAACCTTTGGTCGACGCAATCGTGCCCAAAGCACGCGGATCAAGCTCCAGCGCCATGCGCAGCGCGCGGGCAAACGCCTTGAACACCGTCTCGCACTGGTGGTGCGCGTTTTCTCCTTTGAGGTTGTCAATGTGCAGCGTCACGAACGCGTGGTTCACAAAGCCCTGAAAGAACTCATGCGCCAGTTGCGAGTCAAACGTGCCAATCATGCCGCTTTTGAAGGGCACGTCCATGACCAGGCCGGGGCGGCCCGAAAAGTCGATCACCACACGGGACAAGGCTTCGTCCAGAGGCACATAGGCATGGCCGTAACGGCGAATGCCTTTTTTGTCGCCCACGGCCTTGTGCACGGCCTGCCCCAACGTGATGCCGACGTCTTCCACGGTGTGGTGGCCGTCGATGTGCAAGTCGCCCGCGGCCTGAATGTCCAGGTCAATCAGGCCGTGGCGGGCGATCTGGTCCAGCATGTGGTCAAAAAACCCGATGCCCGTGCTGAGGCTGGCGGCGCCGGTGCCGTCCAAGTTCAGCTTGACGGTGATCTGCGTCTCGGCGGTGCTTCGCGTGACTTCGGCCAGCCGGGGCGCGGTTGAATGCGCGAGTGAAATTGTGGTCATAGGGAGTTTTGAAGGGCTGCCAGCATTTGCCGGTTTTCAGGGGCCGTGCCAACGGTCAGGCGCAGGCAATTGGCAAGCAATGGGTGCATTTTAGAAACGTTCTTGATTAATACCCCGTTAGCCTTCATGCCATCGAAGGTTTTGGCGGCATCGCGTACCCGAACCAGGATCATGTTGGCGTCGCTGTTCCAGCACTGGACGCCCGGCATTTTCCCCAACGCATCCAGCAGCAAGGCACGTTGCGCGATCAATTCGACGGCCTGCAGGCGAAAGACCTCCGCATGTTCCAGCGCAAACAGCGCGCACTCGCAATTGAGCACGCTGATGTTGTAGGGCGGGCGCAGCTTGTCAATCTCGCAGATCAGCTCTTTTTTGCCCATCATGTAGCCAATGCGCACGCCGGCCAGGCCGAATTTGCTCATGGTGCGCATCAGCAACACGTGGGCATGCTGGTCTGGCGCGCTGCGAATGGCATCGATCCAGCTGCGTGCGGCGAACGGCTGGTAAGCTTCATCCATCACCACCAAACCACCTTGCTCGCCTTGAAGGGCGATGATTCTGGCGATGGCGGCATCGTTCCACAAATTCGCGGTGGGGTTGTTGGGATAGGCCAGGTAAACGATCGCGGGCTTGTGGAGTTTGATGGCCGACAGCATGGCGGCTTCGTCAAGCTCGAAATCAGCCGTGAGCGGCACGCCGACATAGCTCAGGCCCTGAAACCGGGCGCTCATTGCGTACATCACAAAACCCGGCTCTGGGGCGAGGATCACCGGTGTTTTCCCACTTGGGTTTTGAGAGGCAGGCAGGTCTACCGCCATGGCCAAGAGCGAGATCAGCTCGTCCGAGCCATTGCCCAGCATGATGTCAAAGCCACCGGGCATGCAGGCGTAGTCTGCGAGCTTTTGCCGCAAGACGTTCACACGGCGATCGGGGTAGCGGTTCAACGCCAGCGCACCCAGACGGTTGCCGAGCGCTGCCTGCAACTCAGCGCTCAGGCGATGCGGGTTCTCCATGGCGTCGAGTTTGACAAAACCCGCCGACTCCTGAATCGCATAGGCGTGCATCGACTGCACGTCCTGGCGCAGGCGGGTTGCTATCAACTCTTCAAGTGTGCTCATTCTTTGTAAACCGGAAAAATATCAATTGAGGTCAATTAATTGGGGTCAGATTCCAATTATTCATGAAGATTACGCATAGATAATTGGAATCTGACCCCAATTACTTCAACCGCATTTCCGCTGCCCGGGCATGCGCGTGCAAGCCCTCGCCGTGCGCAAGAACGGAGGCGATTTTGCCGAGCACTTGCGCACCTTGCTCGCTCACTTCAATCAGGCTGCTGCGCTTCTGGAAGTCATACACCCCCAACGGTCTGGAGAAGCGTGCTGTGACGCTGGTGGGAATCACGTGATTCGGGCCCGCGCAATAGTCGCCCAGGCTCTCGCTGGTGAAGGCACCCAAAAAAATCGCCCCGGCGTGCCGCAGCAATGGCTCCCACCGGTGCGGGTCGCGGCTGCTTACCTCCAGATGCTCGGGCGCGATGCGGTTGCTGATCTCGCACGCCTCTTCCATGCTGCGGGTGTGGATCAGGGCACCTCGGTCGTTCAACGATTTGGCGATGATCGCCGCGCGCGGCATCTCTGGCAGGAGGCGGTTGATGGCTTGCTGCACCTGCTGGATGTAGGCCAGGTCGGGGCACAACAGGATGCTTTGCGCCAACTCGTCATGCTCGGCCTGGCTGAACAGGTCCATTGCCACCCAATCAGGCGGCGTGGTGCCATCGGCCAGCACCAGAATTTCACTGGGCCCCGCGATCATGTCGATGCCCACAGTGCCGAACACGCGGCGCTTCGCGGCAGCCACATAGGCATTGCCCGGGCCGGTGATTTTGTCGACGGGCGGCACGGTCTGCGTGCCAAAGGCCAATGCCCCAATAGCCTGGGCGCCACCGATGCAAAATCCGCGCGTCACGCCTGCCACATGCGCCGCCGCCATCAAGAGCGCATTGGCAGCGCCGGGGTTTGGCACGGCCATGATGATCTCGCCGACACCTGCGACGTGGGCGGGAATGGCGCTCATCAGCAGGCTTGACGGATAGGCCGCCTTGCCACCGGGCACATAGATGCCGGCGCGATCAATCGGAGTGACCTTTTGGCCGAGCAGGCTGCCATCGTCGTCCCGGTAGGACCAGCTCTCGCCTGTGATCTTTTTCTGCCGCTCATGGTAGTTGCGGATGCGGCTTGCGGCGGCTTGCAGGGCGTCCCGTTGTGCGACAGGAATGGCATCGAACGCGGCTTTCAACTCGGCCTGCGTCAGCTCCAGCGCCTTGACCGATGTGGCATTGAGACGGTCGAACCGGTTCGTGTACTCCAGAACGGCCGCGTCGCCACGCTGCTTGACGTCAGCCAGAATATCTGCGGCTACTTTGTCGACAGCGGCGTCCGCATCGGCAGACAGATGCAGCCTGGCGTTGAAATCTGCATCAAATGTGCTGCTTGCCGTTGAAAGATGTAATGGAGAAGCTAGCAAAGTCATAGTCAGTTGCCGTCGGAAGGGTCAGGCGGATCTGGCCGCCACGGCGGCCGCTAACGCATCAATGATTTTGCGAAGCGGCTCCTGTTTGAGTTTCAGTGCGGCTTGGTTCACCACCAGGCGCGAGCTGATGTCCATGATGTGCTCCACCTCCACCAGGTGGTTGGCCTTGAGTGTGTTGCCGGTAGACACCAGGTCGACAATCGCATCCGCCAAGCCGGTCAACGGTGCCAGCTCCATGCTGCCATACAGCTTGATCAAGTCAATGTGCACGCCTTTGGAGGCAAAAAATTCCCGCGCAATGGCAACGTATTTGGTGGCTACCATCAGGCGACTTCCCTGCTTGACGGCCGAGACATAGTCAAAATCGGCCCGCACCGCCACGCTGATGCGGCATTTGGCAATTTGCAGGTCCAGGGGCTGGTACAGGCCCGCTGACGCCGCGCTGCCGCCCCAGTCTGCACTGTGCTCAATCAAGGTGTCCTTGCCGGTGATGCCCAGATCTGCGCCGCCATATTGAACGTAGGTGGGCACGTCAGTGGCGCGTACCACCAGCACCCGCACATCGCTTTGGTTGGTGGTCAAAATGAGTTTGCGGGACTTGTCCGGGTCCTCAAGCACTTCAATGCCCGCCGCCTTGAGCAACGGCAGAGTCTCTTCAAAAATTCGTCCCTTTGAGAGCGCCAGCGTAATCATTTCACCCTTTCGATGTCGGCACCAATGCCGCGCAACTTGGCTTCCATCTGATCATAGCCCCGGTCCAGGTGATAAATGCGATCGACCACGGTTTCACCATCTGCTACCAACCCGGCAATCACCAGGCTGGCAGACGCACGCAAATCAGTTGCCATCACGGTGGCGCCAGAGAGTTTTGCAACGCCTTCAACCACCGCAACTTTGCCGTCAATCTGGATTTTTGCGCCCAGCCGGACCATTTCATTGACGTGCATGAAACGGTTTTCAAAAATTGTCTCGGTCACCTTGACGGTGCCCTGCGAGATGCAATTGAGCGCCATGAACTGCGCCTGCATGTCGGTCGGAAAACCGGGGTATTCTGTCGTGCGGAAGGATTGTGCCGTCAAGCGCCCGCTGGACTGGACACGAATGCCGCCATCCATTGCAGTGATGGTGGCGCCCGTTTCACGCAGCTTTTCAATCACGGCTTCCAGGTGATCCGCCCGGCCATGCCGCAAAAATACATCACCACCGGTCGCCGCCACCGCACACAGGAAAGTCCCTGTTTCAATCCGGTCCGCCACCACCTGGTGCTGGCAGCCGTGCAGTTGTTCAACGCCCTGAATGCGAATGCGGCTGGAGCCGTGCCCTTCGATCCTCGCGCCCATCTTGATGAGCATTTCGGCAAGGTCTGGAATTTCTGGCTCCTGCGCCGCGTTTTCCAGAACCGTCTCCCCTTGCGCCAGCGTTGCCGCCATCATCAAGTTCTCTGTGCCCGTGACCGTCACCATGTCGGTGGCGATTTTCGCGCCTTGCAGGCGGGTCTGGCCTTTGGGAAGCCGTGCGATCATGTAACCGTGCTCGACGGTGATCCCGGCACCCATCGCCACCAGACCCTTGATGTGCTGGTCCACAGGGCGCGACCCGATGGCGCAACCGCCCGGCAAGGAGACCGTGGCTTCACCAAAGCGTGCCAGCAGGGGACCCAGTGCCAGCACGGATGCGCGCATGGTTTTAACCAGCTCGTACGGCGCTTCGGGTGAACTCAGGCGCGCGGCATCGACCCGCACCGAACCGTCGGCTTGACGGGCAATGTCCACGCCCATGTTTCGGATCAGCGTCAACATGGTGGCGACGTCCTGCAACTGCGGCACATTGGCCAGCGTCACGGGCTGCGCCGTCAACAAAGTCGCGCAAAGCTCCGGCAGTGCTGCATTCTTTGCACCGGATATCCGCACTTCGCCGCTGAGCGTGCGGCCTCCTCGAATCAATAATTTGTCCATTTTTCCCGCGTCAAAAATTGAGATGCCCTGGACTGCGCACCGTGTGGGCCACGAAGTCCGCTGACCACGAAACCTCCTGAAAACCTCCCGGGTAAGCCGGCGCTCGCGGCACCAACCTGCAACTGAAGCTCAGTTGGCGGCTGCCCACTCGGAGGGCGTGTAGGTTTTCATGGACAGGGCATGCACCTCGTCTGTATGCATTTTCGCACCGAGCGTCGCGTAAACACGCTGATGGCGCTGAATCGCCCGTTTGCCCTCGAATTCGCTGGAGACGATGGTCGCGCTCCAATGACGCCCGTCGCCATCCAGTTCGCACACTGTGCAGGAAAGGTTTGCCATGATGATGGCTTTGAGTTGTTCGGCAGTCATGGGTAAAAAAGCGGGTTTGAAGGTTAACTGCGGATTTTGTAACCGATTCGAAGCAAATGCACCGTGATGGCGCTGACGATTGCCAAAGTCGTTCCAACCACGGCAAAGCTC
This sequence comes from Rhodoferax sp., assembly GCA_031360805.1. GTDB lineage: Bacteria > Pseudomonadota > Gammaproteobacteria > Burkholderiales > Burkholderiaceae_C > JANYCG01. The sequence goes on along the minus strand of JANMCB010000080.1, from coordinate 1,717 downwards.
AGCCAAGGCGAGACATCGCTCACCCCAAAGAATCCGTAGCGAAATCCGTCAATCATGTAAAAGAACGGGTTCAGGTGACTCACGCCCTGCCAAAACGTCGGCAGCGAATGAATGGAGTAGAAAACGCCGCTCAAAAAAGTCATCGGCATGACGACAAAATTCTGAAAGGCGGCCAGTTGGTCGAACTTTTCAGCCCACAGCCCTGCTACCAGCCCCAAAGTGCCCATCAGCGCAGCGCCCATGACAGCAAACAGCAGGATCCATTGCGGCGCGACAAAACTGACCTCGGTAAAAAACGACGCCACCACAAACACGCCCAACCCCACGACCAGGCCACGAATCACGGACGCGCCGACATAGGCCACATACCAGTTCAGGTACGAGAGCGGTGTGAGCAGCAAGAAGACCAGATTGCCCATGACCTTGCTCATGATCAGCGACGACGAGCTGTTGGCAAACGCGTTTTGCAGCACACTCATCATGGCCAGGCCCGGGACCAGAAATGCGGTGTAACTGATCTTGTCGTAGACCTTCACGTGGGCTTCCAGCGCATGGCCAAAAATCAGCAGGTACAGCAACGCCGTCAGAACTGGCCCGGCGATCGTTTGCGCCGCTACCTTCCAGAAACGCAAAGTCTCTTTGTACAGGAGCGTTTGCCAGCCGGTCATATTGCCCCCACGTTCGGCACTGGCGTGTCCACTCTGCCCCCCGAGGGGGCTAATATTTCTAGGGGCGGCCCGTCGGAAAATTGCTCTTGATCCCTTGACGCAGCAGCTGATCCAACTTTTCCAGACATCACATCCAGAAACACATCTTCAAGATCAGCCTTGCGGATTTCAACGTCATGCGCCACCAAACCGGCTTGGCGAACACCCGCCAGGTATTGTTCGATCTCGGCGGCGTCGTGCGCCGGGAACTGCACGATGCGCCCGGTGATGCGGGCCTTCGCCTTCAGCGCCGGTGGCAGGTCGCTGTCTACCTTGAACCGAAGCACATTGCTTGATGCGGCTTTGAGCAACTCTGAGGTTGTCGCCAAGGCAACCACTTTGCCAGTTTTCAGCATGGCAATGCGCCCACACAACGCCTCGGCCTCTTCCAGGTAATGCGTGGTCAGCAATACGGTGGAGCCCTGCTTGTTCAGTTTGGCAATGAATTGCCACAGGGTTTGGCGCAGCTCGACATCAACGCCTGCCGTCGGTTCATCCAGCACAATCACTGGCGGCTTGTGGACCAACGCCTGCGCGACCAGCACGCGGCGCTTCATGCCACCCGAAAGCTGACGCATATTGGCCTCGGCCTTGTCCGTCAAACCCAGACTGTCCAGCAATTCGTCAATCCATGCATCGTTCTTCTTGATGCCAAAGTAACCGGACTGGATACGCAGAGCCTCGCGCACGTTGAAAAACGGGTCAAACACCAGCTCCTGCGGCACCACGCCCAATTTTCGGCGGGCAGCAGCGTAGTCTTTTTGAACGTCGCTGCCCAGTACGGACACTTTCCCGCTGGTGGCCCGCGTCAGGCCCGCCAAAATGCTGATCATGGTGGTCTTGCCGGCACCGTTGGGGCCGAGCAAACCGAAAAACTCGCCTTGCTCAATGTTCAGGCTGACACCATCCAGCGCCAAAAATTGGCTGCCTTTGGGTCCGCGGGGTGAGGGATAGGCTTTGGTGACTGACTGAAAGGAAATTGCGGGCATGAGAGGCCGCTATTCTAGGCG
>JANMCB010000102.1:0-3931 GCA_031360805.1 Rhodoferax sp. | reverse complement strand
CATGGCGTCGTCAATGACCAGCAATTCATGAATGCCGCAGCGCCCGCTGTACCCGGTCTGGCGGCATTGGTCGCAGCCGACCGCCTGGTACAGGTGGGGCGTGGCAATTGCCGTAAAACCCATGCGGTCCAGCCCGCTGCTATGGCGAACGGAAGCGGTCGGTTCATACGGTTTTTTACACGGCTCGCAGAGCCTGCGCACCAGCCGCTGCGACAGCACGCCGTTCACCGACGAGGTGATCAAATAAGGCTCCACGCCCATGTCCTTCAGGCGCACGATGGCACCTGCCGCTGTGTTGGTGTGCAGGGTGGACAGGACCAGGTGGCCGGTGAGCGCGGACTGCACGGCGATCTGCGCGGTTTCGCCATCGCGCATTTCGCCGATCATGATGATGTCTGGGTCCTGGCGCAGGATGGAGCGCAGCGCGCTGGCAAAACTGAGCCCGATCTGCTGGTGCACCTGTATCTGGTTGATGCCTTCAAGCTGGTACTCAACCGGCTCTTCAACGGTGATGATTTTGTGGGCACTGGCGTCCAGCCTGGACAACGCGGTGTACAGCGTGGTCGTTTTACCCGAGCCGGTCGGACCGGTGATCAGCAAAATGCCATGCGGGCGGGCCAGAAGCTGGTTGAACCCGGCCAGATTATCGGGCGCAAAACCCATAGAATCCAGGCTGTAGCGCACGCTGGAGCGGTCCAGCACGCGCATGACGACGCTCTCGCCGTGGACAGTTGGCACGGTTGAGACCCGCAAATCCAGCTCGCGGCCCTTGACGCGGGTCTTGATGCGGCCATCCTGCGGCAAGCGGCGCTCGGCAATGTCCAGATGCGCCATCAGCTTGATGCGCGAATTGACGGCGGCACTGTGCTGGGGCGCGACGACTTCCGAGGTGTAAATCACCCCATCCACCCTATAGCGGACATGCAGACCATCGTCAAATGGCTCCAGGTGAATGTCCGAGGCGCGCAGGTCGGTCACCCGGCCAATGATCTGGTTGACCATGCGGATCACCGGTGCCACGCTGGCCAAGTCCTTCAGGTGCTCCACAAAATCGCCGGAATCTGCTTCAAAGTCGGGCGAGGTGTCGGCGTCCACCATGACTTCGGTTGAGGACAAGGCACGCTGAATATCCGATTCCAGCGCCACACAGGGCTGCACCGGCAAACCGCTGGCAAGGCCAATCGCCTTGACCACAAAATCATCGTCAGGTCTGGCCATGGCCACCATCAGGGCGGCACCGTCAAAACGCAGCGGAAAAATACTGTGCGTGCGCAGAAAATCAAGCTGCAGACCCTCAATTTCCGGGGCAACCGCTGGAAAACTCTCACCAGAAGCGAATGGCACGCCTAACAATTGAGCCTGGGCCTGGGCCACGTCAACCTCGGATACCAGCCCCAGATTGACCAGCACAGCACCCAAGGCGCCGCCGGTTTCCGCACGAGCAGCCTCAGCGCGGTCGAGGTCGCGGGCGGAAAGCCTGCCGTTGCTCACCAACAACTCGCCCAGGCGGGCCAGTTTGGCCTCGGGGAAGGCAGAGTTTTGCAGGGTTGGCACCGCTGCTGTCATGGATGGAAACACATTTTTTGGGTTTGAAACGGGTCAAAAGAGGGGCAATGGTAAGGGCAAACTGTAAAATAGCTTGCAAGCGACTCCCAACAATGCTACCCAAAAACGGGTTATGCGCTTTAAAATCGGCCTGCCTAGTATTTACCCTTAATCTCCGCTTTTGCCTGCGCCGTTTGACATTGCTCCTATCGCACTGTATTGGCCCATTTGACACCCAACCCGCTGTATCCCCCTGTGAGCGCCCTGATTTCAGTCATCATTGTTAACTACAACGCAGGCAGCCTGCTGCGTGGTTGTGTCGATTCGATTCTGAATTGCCCGGTGGACGTTGAAATTGTGGTGGTGGACAACGCCTCGCAGGACCACAGCCTGGACGCGCTGGCCGGTTTGCCGCATCTGCAGATCATCAGAAACCTGGCCAACGCTGGTTTTGCAAGCGCTTGTAACACCGGCTTGCGCGCATCGAGCGCACCCTATGTGCTGTTTTTGAACCCGGATTGCTCTTTCAAGCCGGGAGCGCTCGCAGAATTGGTCAAAGCGCTCGACTCAGACCCCAAAGTGGGCATGGTGGGTGGTTTGTTGACCAATGTGGATGGCAGCGAGCAGGTGGGGGCACGTCGGGCCATCCCAACGCCGTGGCGATCATTTGTGCGGGCCTTTGGCCTCGTCAACCTGTCGCGCTGGTGGCCCCGGCTGTTTTTTGATTTCAACCTGCACCAGCAGCCACTGCCCGACCACGCGATTGAAGTCGAAGCGATTTCCGGTGCCTGCATGATGGTCAAGCGGGAAGTCATGGCCGAAGTAGGCGAATGGGATGCCGGTTACTTTTTGCACTGCGAAGACCTGGACTGGTGCATGCGCTTCCGGGCGAATGGCTGGAAGATCCTGTTCGTGCCCTCTGCCGTCATCACCCATGTGCTGGGTTTCTGCGGGCGCAACCGGCCCGTATTTGTGGAATGGCACAAGCACCGCGGCATGATGCGCTTCTACCGCAAGTTCTTCCGCGAGGAATACCCCGGCGCGTTGATGGTACTGGTGGGCGCAGGCGTCTGGCTGCGCTTTAGCGTTGTTGCGGCCGCCTTTGCGACGCAACGCTTTGGCAGTGCCGCCAAGCGTTTCTTGCTGTAAAAATTAACCCGTAGGTTAATTTCGTCTTGAAATTCGTCACTTTTCTCAAAAAAAGTGATCAAATTGGCATCTAGCCCTCTTATTATATAGAGAGTTTGCTATTTTTAATATAGCAAACTGCCAAACCCGTCCCAGAACAGCTTGCAGCCAGTCAGGAACATGCCGCCATACACCAGGCGGTAGAACAGCTTCTCGTCGATCCGCCTGGCAATCCGCACCCCGACCCAAACGCCCAAAGGCACCATCGGCAGCAACATCAGCGAGGTGGCCATGCTTCGCAGGTCCAGCAGACCCAGCCAGCCGTAGGGAATCCACTTGGACAGGTTCACAATAAAGAACAGGAACGCCATGGTGGCCGTGTACACCACGGGTTTGAGCCGCATCGGAATGACGTAGGCCGACACCGGTGGCCCGCCCGCATGCGCGACAAAACTGGTAAAGCCGGAGGCCGTGGTCAACAGCGCACCCAGCCATTTGGGCGGCGGCGGGTGGTCCGCACGGGTTGGGAACAAAAGGCGCTGCGCCAGAAACAGCAGCGTGAAAACCCCCACAATGCCCGCGACCAGGTGGCTGTCGAGCACTTTGAACAGCAAGGTGCCAATCAGCGTGCCCAACAGCGCAAACGGAATCAGGAATTTGAGCAAGGTTTTGTCAAAATCCTTGCGAAACGCGGCCATGCCCAGCACGTCGGCCAGAAACAGCGCCGGCATAAGCATCGCTGCGGCTTGCGGCACGGTGACGGCCAGCGCCATCAATGGCACCGCCAGCGACCCAATACCGCCACCAAAGCCGCTCTTGCCTATGCCCATCAGGAACACGGCTGGCAGCGCAACCGCGTAAAAAAACGGGTCGGAAATGACGGGCAGGATCACTCGGTCTCAAGGCCCAGATAGGCTTTGCGGATCTCGGGGCGGGTCAGCAATTCGCTGGCCTGGCCCTGGGCCACGATGCGTCCTTCTTCCATCACGTAGGCGCGGCTGGCCAATTGCATGGCCATGGCCACGTTCTGCTCGACCAGCAAAACGGACGTGCCCAGCGCATTGATGGCCCGAATCGCCTTGAACATCTCCACCACGATCACCGGCGCCAGGCCCAGCGAGGGCTCGTCCAGCAACAAAAGCTTGGGCCGCGCCATCAACGCCCGGCCAATCGCCACCATTTGCTGCTGCCCGCCAGACAATGAGCCCGCCGCGTCAGGCAGTTTTTTGACCAATGCCGGAAACAGCGCCAGCACCTG
>JANMCB010000540.1:0-6393 GCA_031360805.1 Rhodoferax sp. | reverse complement strand
CAGCTCGTCACCGTAGGCGTTCGCCACGTCCTGGTAAAAGTCAGGGTCCAGCTCCGGGTAATGCTGCTTGCTGATGCCTGCGCGACCACCGCGAAAGTGCAGCATGGTCGGCGAAGGAATGGTGACTTTCGGTGTGTTGCCAGCGGTGGTCTGGCTCTTCAAATACTGGAAGTCGGCCAGCTGAATGTTTTTGGCATGACGAACTTTGTCGACCACTTTCATGACGGGTGGTGCCAGCTCTTCGCTGCCGTCCGGGCGCTTGACGGTAAAAGGAATGCCCACTTCCACGCCACCGAGTTGCGCCAGGAAATCGGTATGGAAATAAGTACGGCGAAACTCGCCATCGGTGATGCTTTTCAGGCCCACATCTTCCTGAAACTTGATGATTTCAGTGATGGCTTTGTCTTCTACGACGCGCAGTTGGGCGGGCGTGATGCTGCCTTTGGCGGCCTGTTCGCGCGCCTCCAGCAAAAATTTGGGTCTTAAAAAACTGCCAACGTGGTCAAACCGTGCGGGAAGCTGGTTCATGAATGTCCTTCGGATGGGTTGTGCCAAAACCCAATAATAATTCAGTTAAGGTTTGCGCAAAGAATACCAAAACTCAGAAATTCAACGAAATTTTGGTAAATATCGTGCAAAAATCGATTCTATGTATACAATAAGTATTCATGAAATCGACAAAATCGACTTATCCGTCATTTCCACTCAACGCCTGGTACGCGGCTGCGTACGATGTTGAGGTCGGCCGCAGCTTGATGGCGCGCATGCTTTGCAATCAGAAGCTGGTGCTGTTTCGCAAGCTTGATGGCACGGTGGCGGCGCTTGAAGATGCCTGCTGGCACCGCCTCATGCCGCTGTCGCTGGGGCACCTGGAGGGCGACGAACTGACCTGCGGCTACCACGGCCTGGTCTACAACGCGCAAGGGCGATGCACCCATATGCCGAGTCAGGACACCTTGAACCCGTCGGCCTGTGTTCGCAGTTTTCCGGTGGCGGAAAAGCACCGGTTCGTGTGGATCTGGCCTGGCGATCCGGCCAAGGCAGATGAATCCTTGGTGCCCGACATGCATTGGAATGACGACCCTGATTGGGCCGGTGACGGCAAGATGATCCGGGTCAACTGCGACTACCGCCTGGTGGTTGACAACCTGATGGACTTGACGCACGAAACCTTTGTGCACGGCTCCAGCATTGGCCAACGTGCGGTTGCAGAAGCGCCGTTTGTGGCCACCCACGGCGACCGCACCGCCACTGTCACGCGCTGGATGGAAAACATCGACGCGCCGCCTTTTTGGGCCGGGCAAATCAACCACTCGCTGGGTTATGCCGGCAAAGTGGACCGCTGGCAAATCATCAAGTTTGAGGCGCCTTGCACAGTGAACATCGACGTGGGCGTGGCAGAGACCGGCACCGGCGCGATTCCCCCAGGTGGCAATGCAGGCGATGCAACGGCCAGCCAGCGCGGGCGCGGTGTCAACGGCTATGTGTTGAACACGATCACGCCGGAAACCGACAGCACCTGTCTGTACTTTTGGGCGTTTGCCCGCAACTACTGTCTGGGTGAGCAGCGCCTGACGCACCAGTTGCGCGAAGGGGTGGCCAACATATTCCGGGAAGACGAGCAGGTGCTGGAAGCCCAGCAGCGTGCCATGGAAGATCACCCCGACCATCAGTTTTACAACCTTAACATTGACGCTGGCTCGATGTGGGCGCGGCGGCTGATTGACGGCCTGGTTGCCAAAGAGGCAAACCGGTCGGCGGTGATCCCGATCCGGCCGACGCCATGACGGACGTTCAGCAATGCTAGCCAGCAATGCGGCTGCACCAGGTCCGCTCGACAGTGCGGTCAAAAAAGGATTGCCCAAAAGCGATGTGCCCACGGCGCAGCAGAGCGTGCAGTTGAAAGCGCAGTTGCGCCTGCGCGAAATGATTCTGGCCGGTGAATTGCCAGGAGGCGCCCGCATTGCCGAGCTGTCCGTCGTCGAAAAGCTTGGGTTTTCGCGGACACCGATTCGTGCAGCCCTGGTGCGACTTGAACAGGAAGGGCTTCTGGATGCCTTGCCGAATGGTGGCTACGCCGTCAAGACGTTCTCGGAGCGCGACGTTTCTGAAGCCATCGAACTGCGAGGCACGCTGGAGGGGCTGTCGGCCAGGCTGGCGGCCGAGCGCGGTGCGCCGCCGGTGGTGTTGGCGGAAGCCAGGGGCGCTCTGAACGCCATTGATGACGTGCTGCGCCAAAACGCGCTGCATGACGAAGCCTTTGCAAGTTACGTCACGCTGAATGAAAAGTTTCATGCCCTGCTCAGTGAAATGTCGGGCAGCAGTGTGATTGCCAGGGAACTGGAGCGGGTGTGCGCCATGCCCTTTGCGTCGCCCAGCGGATTTGTCGTGGTTCAGGCCAACAGTGCACAGTCGCGTGACATGCTGGTGGTCGCACAGGACCAGCATTGGCAGGTGCTGGATGCGATTGAACGGCGGGAAGGGTCTCGCGCAGAGGCGCTGATGCGTGAGCACTCGCGCATTGCCCAGCGCAACCTGCGTGACGTCGTTCAAAGCCAGCACCTTGACCAAGTGCCCGGGGTTCGGCTGATTCGCAGGCGAAATACAAACGCTTGACCAACAACCGCCATGAGAAGCCCCCAGAACTGGTTTGACGCCAGAATCGAAGCGATTCGCGACGTGACACCCACGGTGCGCGAGTTCACGTTGAAACCGCCGACGGACGTTTTGAAGTATCAGCCGGGCGGGCACCTGCAAGTTCAGGTGCTGGTGGGGCAGGGCGTAGCTGCCAGGCCGCACACGCGTTCGTATTCCCTGATTGGCCCACCTGATGGTGCCTTCTATCGCATTGCCGTGAAGCGCCTGGACGAAGGCAAAGGCGGTTCGCTTGCGATGTGGCGCCTGAGTGCGGGTGACCGGCTGGTTTGCAGCGAGCCGCAAAATCACTTTCCGCTGGATTTGTCCGCGCCGGGCTACCTGTTAGTTGCCGGTGGCATTGGCGTTACACCAATTTTGGGCATGGCCCAAGTACTGACCCAGCGCGGTGCAAAAGTACGCATGGTGTATGGCGCGCGCTCCGATGCCGAACTGGCCTACTTTGAAGCACTTCAATTGGCCTTGGGAAATGGGCTGGCGACGGCAGTGGCCGAGCGCGGTGAAATGATCGACTTCAAACGCGAGATTGCCAGCCTTGCGCCCGGCGCACAGATGTACGTGTGTGGCCCCTCTCCCATGCTGGACGGCGCGCGCCGTGCCTGGGACCTGGCGGGGCGGGCTTTGGCAGACCTGCGCTATGAAACCTTTGGCAGCAGCGGTCGATTCGCCCCGCAGGCCTTTCGCGTCAAGATCCCGCGCCATCAGCTCGACATCACCGTCAGCGCCGATTGCGGCCTGCTGGATGCGCTGGAGATGGAAGGTGTGCAAACGCTGTACGACTGCCGCCGTGGAGAGTGCGGGCTGTGCACCATGGATGTGCTGGCGCTTGACGGTGAGATCGACCACCGGGATGTTTTCTTGAGCGAGCACGAGAAATCCTCCAACACAAAAATATGCGTCTGCGTGTCACGCGTCGTAGGTGAAATTACGCTTGATTCCGCTTACCGGCGTGAGGCATAGTTGCCGCAGTAACTTTTTCAATAAAACCTGGAGATAACCCATGAAAAAACGAGTATTCCTGAACACGGCCTCACTCGCCGCGTTGGCCCTGGCGTCTGCGCTGGCGTCAACTTCAGCGTTTGCGCAGGACAATAAATTCAGGATTGGCCTGATCCTGCCGCTGACCGGCCCGTTTGCCTCCACCGGCAAACAAATCGAAGCGGCAGTTCGGCTTTACATGGCGCAAAACGGCGACACCGTCGGCGGTAAAAAAGTCGAGCTGATTGTGAAGGACGACACCAGCACGCCAGACGTCACCAAGCGCATCGCGCAGGAAATGGTGGTGAACGACAAAGTCAACGTGCTGGCTGGGTTCGGCCTGACACCACTGGCGCTGGCCACGGCACCGATTGCCACGCAGTCAAAAACGCCGTTGGTCGTGATGGCTGCGGCAACTTCGAGCATTACCCAGGCGTCGCCCTACATTATTCGCACCAGCTTCACCCTGCCTCAGGCGGCAGTTGCGATTGCAGACTGGGCACCGAAGAATGGCATCAAGAAAGTGGTGACCCTGGTGACCGACTTTGGCCCTGGCATTGATGCCGAAAAATTCTTCAAGGACCGCCTGTTGTTCAATGGCGGCCAGGTCGTGGAGTCACTTCGTGTGCCGTTGCGCAACCCGGACTTCGCACCGTTCCTTCAAAAGGTGCGTGATGCCAAACCGGATGCGGTTTATGCATTTGTGCCCTCGGGCGCCGGCGCAGCCCTGATGAAGCAATTTGCCGAACGCGGCCTTGACAAGGCAGGCATCAAGCTAATCGGCACGGGCGACGTGACCGACGACGACATCCTGAACGGCATGGGTGACGTGGCTTTGGGCGTGGTGACCTCACACCACTATTCAACGGCCCATCCATCTGCCCTCAACAAGAAGTTTGTGGACGCGTTTACCAAGGCCAACAATGGCCTGCGCCCCAATTTCATGGCGGTCGGCGGCTATGACGGCATGCGCGTCATTTATGAGGCGGCGAAGGTCACCAAAGGCGGCAGTGGCGACGCGTTGCTGGCGGCGATGAAAGGCCAGATTTTTGAAAGCCCCCGTGGCCCGATGTTCATCGATGCGCAAACCCGCGACGTGGTGCACAACATCTATATCCGCAAGGTCGAGAAGAAGGATGGCCAGCTTTACAACGTGGAATTTGACACCATCAAGGATGTGAAGGACCCAGGCAAGAGCTGACCGGTTCGACGGATCGACTGATCGCGCATGCTGACCATTCTTTTCGACGGCATTGCCTATGGCATGCTGCTGTTCATCCTGGCCGTCGGGCTGGCGGTGACGATGGGGTTGATGAATTTCATCAATCTGGCGCATGGCGCGTTTGCGATGGTCGGTGGCTACATCACCGTGGTTTTAATGCAGCGCGCCAGCGTGCCGTTTTTGCTTTGCCTGCCAATTGCTTTTGCAGGAACAGCCTTGCTGGGCGCGGTGCTGGAGCGCACCCTGTATCGACCGATGTACCGCAAGCCGCATCTTGATCAGGTTCTCTTCTCGATCGGTCTGACCTTCATGGCCGTGGCCGCCACAGACTATTTCATGGGCGCCAACCAGCAGATCATGCAGTTGCCCGAATGGCTGAAGGGCCGCACCGAAGTCGGAGAGGGCGCCTGGATGCTGGGCATGGGGCATTACCGCCTGTTCATCATTGCGGTGTGTGCGGCACTCACGCTGGTGCTGCAATTTGTACTGGCCAAAACCCGCTTTGGCAGCCGCCTGCGGGCCTCCGTGGACGACCAGCGTGTCGCGGCCGGCCTGGGTATCAATGTCAACATGGTGTTTTTGGGTACGTTTGCGGTGGGCAGCGGGTTGGCGGGACTCGGCGGCGCGCTGGGCGCTGAAGTGCTGGGGCTGGACCCCACCTTCGCACTGAAATTCATGATTTACTTTTTGATTGTGGTTGCCGTCGGCGGCACGTCCAGCATTACCGGGCCGCTTTTGGCTGCACTGCTGCTGGGCATTGCCGACGTCGCAGGCAAGTATTACATCCCCAAGCTGGGCGCCTTTATTGTGTACGCCTTGATGATCGCCATTTTGATCTGGCGCCCGCAAGGTCTGTTTGTGCGCCAGGGGGGCAAATCGTGAGCGATCTGCAATCGCCTCTTGGTAAACCGTACGGCAAATCGCCTGGCAACTCGCTCGGCAAGTTGCTCGCTGCAAAGGGCCGCTACAAGCCGTGGGAAATGGCGCTGTGGCTGCTGGCATTGGCGTCGCCCTGGTTGCTGGCCCGGCATGCGCTGATCATCAACGAGATCGCCATCGTCGCGCTGTTCGCGGTGTCGCTGGACCTGATTTTGGGCTACACCGGCATCGTCTCGCTCGGCCATGCTGCCTTCTTTGGCATGGGTGCCTACACCGCAGCGCTATTTGCCAAGCATGTCATGCCCGACCCGCTGGTGGGGCTCGCGGTGGGCATTGCGGTGTCTGCTTTGCTGGGCGCGATTTGCAGCCTGACCATCATTCGCGGCAGTGACCTGACCCGTTTGATGGTGACGCTCGGGGTGGGTTTGATTTTGATGGAGCTGGCCAACAAACTTGACTGGTTGACTGGTGGCGCAGACGGTCTGCAGGGCGTGGTGATGGGGCCACTGCTGGGCCGCTTTGAGTTTGACCTGTCGGGGCGCACGGCGGCCTGGTACTCGATCACGGTGCTGATGCTGCTGTTTGTGCTGGCCAGGCGTTTGGTGAACTCGCCCTTGGGCGCTACGCTCAAGGCAATCCGCGACAACCGCTTGCGCGCC
>JANMCB010000516.1:0-4551 GCA_031360805.1 Rhodoferax sp. | reverse complement strand
CAGCCTATTTGGTAGCGGCCAATTTGCAATGGTCGCTGTAGAGTTTTGCCACCACGTCCTCGGCGCTTTCTTCGACCAGGGTCAAGGCCATGCCGGCGACGTCGTGCCCGGCGTAGCTTTCATTTTTGGCACTGGCCTGCGAAATCATTTTGCCGTTGGCGCCCGTGAGCGTGAACTTCATCCCGATGCTGACCTGGTTCACATTGATGATGGCATTTCTGTGGGTACTGCTGCTGATCACGCCGCGCAGGATGTACTGCGCGGCCATGCGCCGCGACGCGCTGATGGCGGCGTCCGGGTCATTCTTGAAAAAGGCGTTGATTTCGGCCTGCGCCACCTGCGCCTTGATCTGCGCGGGTGTGAAGGTTCTCAAGCCCACCGATTGCAACCGGTCATTGAGGGCGCTGACGTGGGTGTTGTAAACCGCCTGGTTGGCGCTGATGGCGCCGTCCCGGTTTTCGGCAATCACCACCATGATTTTCTGGTTCTTGATCTTGTCCCGGCAGGGCGTGGCAAGCATGCCCTGAACCTCGGTCTGGCGTTTGTCCTGGGCGTCCTTGTCGGCCTTGTCGACCGGGTCGGGGTCAGAAAACTTGAAGCCCTGCGCCTGCGCTGAAACAGTAAGCACAGCGGCAGTGAGCAGCACCATCAATTTCGTTTGTATAGTCATCAAGCTCCAGATGAATGGATGCACCCACCTGCGCAATGGCTACCAGCGGGGCAAAGGTCAAAAACGCAGGCCGGCATCAGAGCGTATTATCGGTAACAAAGTGTCAATAACCAAGGAATTTTGTCATGGATTTGGGTATTAAGGACAAGTGGGCGCTGGTGTGCGGCGCCAGCAAAGGGCTCGGATTGGGCTGCGCGAAGGCGCTGGTGCAAGAAGGGGTCAACGTGGTCATCGTGGCCCGTGGTGCCGACGTGTTGCAGGCGGCCGCCGCCAGTTTGCGCAGCCAATACGCGCAACCACCCAGCACCGAGGTCATTGCCGTTGCCGCTGACATCACTACGGTAGAGGGCCGCGCCGCCGTTTTTGCCGTGCGCAAGGACTTTGACATTGTGGTCACCAATGCAGGCGGACCACCGCCGGGCGACTTTCGCGACTGGGACCGCGATGTCTGGATCAAGGCGGTCGACGCCAACATGCTGACGCCGATAGAGCTCATCAAGGCCACCGTGGATGGCATGGCCGCGCGCGGTTTTGGGCGCATTGTCAACATCACCTCCAGCGCCGTGAAGTCGCCGATTGACATCCTCGGGCTGTCCAACGGCGCGCGCAGCGGCTTGACGGGGTTTGTGGCAGGCGTGGCGCGCACCAAAATTGCGGCGCAGGGCGTCACCATCAACAATTTGCTGCCCGGCCTCTTTGACACCGACCGCATCAAGACCACGCTGGCGGGCGCTGCCCAGAAACAGGGCGTGGATGTTGCCGTGCTGGCCGAGGCGCGGCGTCAGTCGATTCCTGCCCGGCGTTTTGGCAAGCCGGAGGAATTCGGTGCCATCTGCGCATTTCTGTGCAGCGTGCATGGCGCTTACATCACAGGTCAAAACGTGCTGGCGGATGGAGGCTCGTTCCCAGGTACTTTTTGAGAAAAAATTAACCCGCAGGTTAATTTCAACCTGAAAATCCCGAAAAATCATTAAAAAAGCAACAAAATATGCCTCTAGCCCTCGTATTTAATAGATTATTTGCTATTTAATAGATAGCAAATGTCAAACGCCTCTAAAACTTCAACCGTTGACCTGCTGATCGTCGGCGCTGGCTTCGCGGGCCTTTACATGCTGTACAAGGCGCGTCAGCTTGGGTTGAGCGCTCAGGTGATTGAAGCGGGTGGCGGCGTTGGCGGCACCTGGTACTTCAACCGCTATCCGGGTGCTCGGGTGGACATCCAGAGCATGGAGTATTCGTTCTCGTTTTCTGAATCGCTGCAGCAAGAGTGGCGCTGGAGCGAACGGTACGCGGGCCAGCCCGAGTTGCTGCGATATGCGAACCATGTGGCTGACCGGTTTGCGCTGCGCGACGGCATTCTGTTCAATACGCCGTTGCAGGGTGCGGCGTTTGATGAAAGCAGCCAGCGCTGGCAGACCACCGCGCAAACCGGGCAAAGCTGGTCTGCGCGGTTTTTGGTGATGGCCAGCGGCCCGCTGTCATCACCCAACATGCCGGCCTTCAAGGGGCTGGACAGCTTCAAGGGCCCGGTTCACCACACGGCCCGATGGCCGCACGAGCCGGTTGATTTCTCCGGCAAGCGCGTCGGCATCATTGGCACCGGTTCCTCTGCCATCCAGTCAATCCCCATGATCGCTGAGCAGGCCAGCACGCTCACCGTGTTCCAGCGCACCGCTGCCTATTGCGTGCCAGCCCGAAACGGTCCGCTGGACACCGAACTTGAAGCGCGCATCAAGTCCGATTACGCCGACTTCAGGGCGCGCAACCGGCGCATGCACGGTGGCTTCAGCGCCAATTTGCCGCCCCAAGCTGTCTCTGCCCTGGCGGCCACGCCGCAGGAACTGGAAGCCGCTTTTGAATCGCGTTGGCAGGTGGGCGGATTCGCCCTGCTTGGGGCCTTCAACGACCTCTTGTTGAATGAAAAGTCCAACGCGCTGGTGGCAGAATTTGTGCGCCAGAAGATTCGCGCTACCGTGCATGACCCCGAAACTGCGCGCCTGCTCTGCCCGGCGCAGACCATTGGCTGCAAGCGCCTGGGCGTGGACACCAACTATTATGAAACCTACAACCGCGCCAATGTGAAGCTGGTGGATGTCAGCCAGCATCCGATTGACGAAATCACCCCGACCGGCCTGATCACCAATGGCCAGCCCTACGCGCTGGATGCGCTGGTGCTGGCCACCGGATTCGATGCGATGACCGGCACGCATACCCGGCTGGACCTGCGCGGGCGCGGCGGTTTGCGGATTCAGGACAAATGGAAAACCGGCCCGCTCAATTACCTCGGCCTGACGGTGGCGGGCTTTCCCAACCTGTTCAACATTGCCGGGGCTGGCAGCACGTCGGCCTTCACCAATGTGATCGTCGCCATTGAGCAGCATGTGGACTGGATTGCCGACTGCATCGCCTACCTGGACGCCCATGGCCTCGCCACCATTGAAGCCACCGAACCCGCTGAGGCAGCGTGGATCGAGCACGTCAACCAGGCCGCTGCGCGCACCGTGTTCCTGACCTGCAATTCCTGGTACCTGGGTGCTAACATCCCGGGCAAAACCCGCATGTTCATGCCGCTGGCGGGCGGTTTTCCGGCCTATGCCAAAAAGTGCGCCCAGGTGGCAGCGAACGGTTATGAGGGATTTGTGCTGGGGTAGAGACCACCCGTGTCAGGCCACGAGCGTCAGCCCCAGCTCGTCAATCCCAGCTCATCAATCCCAGCGCCTCAATCCCAGCGCGTCAATCCCAGCGCCTCAATCCCAGCGCCTCAATCCCCCGGAATAGTGACGTGCAGTTTCACGGATTGAGCTGATTTCTTGCGCAGGCGTATGTTGAGCATCTCCACGACCAGTGAAAACGCCATGCCAAAGTAGACATAGCCTTTGGGAACGTGCTCGCCAAACCCTTCGGCCACCAGCACCACGCCCACCACGACGAGGAAGGACAGCGCCAGCATTTTGATGGTTGGATGGTCTGACACAAAACGGCCAATCGGGCCTGCAAACACCATCATCAGCGCGACCGAGACAATCACGGCTGCAATCATGATGCGAACGTCGTCCACCATGCCCACGGCGGTGATGATGGAGTCCAGCGAGAAGACCAGGTCAATCACCATGATTTGCAGGATCACAGCGGCGAAGGTTGCCGTGACAGCGTTGCCCACCGCGTGCTCTTCGCCTTCCATCGACTGGTGAATCTCGGTCGTGCTCTTCCAGATGAGAAAGAGGCCACCCAGAATCAAAATCAGGTCACGCCCGGAGATTCCTTTGTTGAACACGGTAAACAGCGGTTCGACCAGGCCCACAATCCAGGCCAGCACCAGCAGCAAACCAATGCGCATGAACATCGCCATGAACAGGCCAATGCGCCGTGCGAATTCGCGTTTGTCCTTGGGCAGCTTGTCCACAAGAATCGAAATGAAGATGATGTTGTCAATGCCCAGCACCAACTCCAGGGCCGTGAGTGTTGCAAAGGCAATCCAGGTTTGCGGGTTGGAGAGTAGTTCGAGCATGGGGAATGAGGCGACGGTCGGAAGGTCTTGGGCGGCCTCCATTGTCTGAAAATGCAAATGCAGCCTGACTCCAAACGGGCAATTTTCCTCACGGCTTGGAGGGATTTGCCGGTTCCGCTTGCGGATCAAGCCTTGAATCAGGACTTGTGTTCGGCTCTTGGTAATGGCAACGGCAACGGCAACGGCGCCGGCAAAGTCAAGCTGACGCACGTGCCTGCGCCGACTGAGCTGCTCACCCGCACTTGCCCGCCGTGCAGCTCAACGATGCGCTTGACAATGGCCAGACCCAGGCCTTTGCCGCCTTCGCCGGTCGCGGGCGCCACGCTTTGCCGGCTTTGGTAAAACCGGTCGAACAGGTGGGGCAGGTCGCTTG
>JANMCB010000496.1:0-2144 GCA_031360805.1 Rhodoferax sp. | reverse complement strand
CAGGGCTAATTCGCCCAGGAACAGGAATCCAGCGTGACCCACGATGCCGACCCGGATGTCGCCGACTACGTTTCCCATGAGCAGTTTCGTACGGGACTGCCACGCGGACGCTTTCGCGTGATTGTGAATCCGAAGCTCGCTAGAGGCTATCTGCGGCAGCGCCTCTGGCTGCTGCCCATCGTAATCTCCATCATCGGCGCCGGCCTGGCGTTCGCGTTCGCCGGCCAGACGGTGGCCAGCACGCTGCTGGTGTTTGCCGGCGTAGCCTTGAACCGGGCGGTGGTCTGGAATGCCGGGAAGATCTTGATCTACCTGGCCGGCCGCGATTCGCAGGTCTATGACTTCGTTACGCAGAACGGCGTTATGGAAGTGCGGCGGGTTTGAGTTTTTGAGCACTTCCTCCAGGTGATCGAGCAATTTCTGGATCGACGCACGGGCCTCAGCCAGCGCCAACTGGTACGGCGCGCCTATAGCTTTTAGTTGTTTCCGTGCGCGGTTGCCAATTCATGGGGAAACCGCAACTGCGAAAACTGCCGCCCCGCCAGGATGGCCCGCCGTTCAATGTCGCTGGCGTTGTCAATCCAAC
This sequence comes from Rhodoferax sp., assembly GCA_031360805.1. GTDB lineage: Bacteria > Pseudomonadota > Gammaproteobacteria > Burkholderiales > Burkholderiaceae_C > JANYCG01. The sequence goes on along the minus strand of JANMCB010000496.1, from coordinate 1,558 downwards.
CCTTGTCTTGCAGATAGATCAAAAACGCGCGCGTGCTGACCTTCAGGCAATCGTCGGGCACATAAAAACGGCTACTTGCAATGCGGTGATCTTCAAACAGGAGCACGGCGCGTTGCGGCGGCTGGGCCAGGGCCATCTGGTTGATGGCCTCCTGGATGGCGAGTTCGCCCAGGTTGGCTTTGCGCGCGGCCTGGCCATTGCGCTGCGCATGCAAACGAAATGTCTCGGTTGATATGACCTGAACCGACTTGCGCTTCATCCACTTCGCCAGTTTCTTGCTGGTGGGCGTCTGGTTGCGGGTGACTTCGTGCCGCACCATGTCGACCACCCGCACTTGCCAGCCCGGCAGCAGCAACACGTCCAGCGCGTCGGCATACGCCAGCGTGATCAGCGGCCCTGCGTCGGGCAGCAGGGCAATGTCTGACGCCTCGGGCATCAGGTACCGGCGCGGTGTATAGCGCGTTGTTTTGGGGCCGGCGTCTTGGCCTTTTTAGCTGCCCGCTGCGTGTCAGGCAAGGCGACCGGCAATTGATGCAGGCTTTGCACCATGGCCTGGGTTGCCGCCTCGGGCAGGCGCGGCATCGGCAAGTGGGCTTGCGCCATCAGCAGGAACAGGTCTTCGGTGCTGTCCGTGCCCAGCCGCTCCAAGGTCTGTGCGCCCGTGGCTTGGCCCAAGGAAAACGCGATCAGGTTCTTGTAGTTCTGGTTGCCCGAATTCTCCGCACCGTCAAAGGTTTCGACCAGATAGCGAAGCTCCGCGTTGAACAAAGCGTTGATGGAGGTGTCGTTCTTGGCTGCTACGATTTTGGCGCGTTTGAGCAAATCGCGGTCCACCGCGCCGGTGAAGTTGACGGTGGCTGAAGTGCTTGTGGTGGGGGTTGCGGCAGCGGCGGACATTTTGGACTCCTGGCTTGATTTGGTCAATTCTACACATAATTACGTGTAATGCATACTCATGTGTAACAGTCTGACCGGAGTCATTCCGGTCATTCCGGTCACTGCGGCACCACGATCTACCTGAGAGTGGACGGATAGGAAATTCAACCGCAGCGCTGACTACCTCGGTCTGCACCGTGGCGGCTTGCGCCGGTGCCGCCATAGCCGTCACCGCTGCCCTGAGCGGCGAGTTTGGTGCCAGCACCCCGAAGTAGCGCGCATCGACATCGACAAGCAGGCCAAGGGCGCGCTGGCCAACCTGGTGACCGTGCTGATCAACAAGCCGCTGGGCCTGGTCAGCGGCCAGGCCGAAGATGGCCACGAGCCCGCCATCACCCTGGTGCAGCCGCAAAACCGCTGGGCCGAAGACAACGCGCGTTTTTTCTTTCACGACGACGACCCAGTCAGTACCGACGTGCAATCGGTGTTCCCCACCGACAAGCTCAAGCTGCTGCGCCATGGCTTGAGCCTGGACGGCCAACCACTGAAGCATGCCAAAGTCGAGTGGCAAAACCCCGAGCAGCTGCGGGTGGTGCTGAGCGAAGGCAAAAAGCGCCAGATCCGGCGCATGTGCGAACTGGTCGGGCTCAAAGTTGTGGGTTTGAAGCGGGTGCGAATTGGC
>JANMCB010000393.1:0-2377 GCA_031360805.1 Rhodoferax sp. | reverse complement strand
CATGAGCCGGGCGGTCATGCGCACCATGATGAAACAACGCTATGGACGCATCGTCAACATCACGTCAGTGGTGGGCGCATCGGGAAATCCGGGTCAAGCCAACTATGCAGCAGCCAAAGCAGGCGTTGCCGGCATGACGCGTGCACTGGCGCGCGAATTGGGTTCGCGCAACATCACCGTAAACTGTGTTGCCCCTGGCTTCATCGAAACCGACATGACCGCAGGACTCTCGCAAGACCAGCAAAAAGCGCTTTTGGGGCAGATTCCCTTGGGGCATTTGGGCAAACCGGCCGACGTTGCCCATGCAGTGGCTTTTCTAGCCTCGCCAGAGGCTGCGTACGTGACCGGGCAGGAACTGCATGTCAACGGCGGCATGCATATGTAGAAACTGTCGAAATCAAGCTGATTTATCCGTTCGGCAGTTTGCGTTGGGGAATACCTTCTTGGCGCGGCTAAAATCACGGATTCTTTTACAACCCTTCGAGGGAACTCATGAGCGATATTGAAGCACGCGTTAAAAAAATCATTGCTGAACAACTTGGTGTTGAAGAATCCCAAGTCACCAACGAAAAAGCCTTTGTGGCCGATTTGGGTGCAGATTCGCTGGATACCGTTGAACTGGTGATGGCGCTCGAAGATGAGTTTGGCATCGAAATTCCCGACGAAGACGCTGAGAAAATCACCACCGTCCAAAATGCGGTGGATTACGCTTCTACCCACAAGAAGGCCTGAGTGCGCCGAAGTTGAGCGTCGCCATGTCACGCCGTCGCGTTGTAGTTACCGGATTGGGTTGCATCAGCCCGGTCGGCAATTCAGTGGCCGAGTCCTGGGCCGCATTATTGGCCGGGCGATCTGGCATTGACCTCATCACCGGGTTTGATGCGAGCAACTTTGCCTGCAAGTTCGCGGGAGAAGTCAAAGGGTTCAATATTGGGGACTACATCCCCGAGAAGGAAGCCCGCCACATGGACCGATTCATCCACCTGGGGCTTGCTGCGGCGTGTCAGGCGGTGGTCGATTCCGGACTGCCCGTGGGAGACGCGCTCAGTGAAGAGGAGGCTGTGCGTATCGGTTGCGTCATTGGTTCCGGCATTGGTGGACTGCCCCTGATTGAAGCCACCCATACGGAGTTGATCAACCGGGGTCCCCGACGCATCACGCCATTTTTTGTGCCAGGCTCAATCATCAATTTGATCGCCGGCCATGTGTCGATGAAATTTGGCTTCAAAGGCCCGAATATTGCAATTGCAACGGCCTGTACGACGGGGCTGCATTGCATCGGCGACGCGGGTCGGATGATCGAATACGGCGATGCCGATGTCATGGTCGCCGGCGGGTCCGAGTCCACCGTGTCGCCTTTGGGCATTGGTGGTTTTGCGGCCATGCGCGCGCTTTCTACCCGCAATGATGACCCTAAAACGGCGAGCCGACCATGGGACCGTGATCGGGATGGCTTTGTACTCGGAGAGGGCGCCGGCATGATGGTGCTGGAAGAGTATGAGCATGCCAAGGCGCGCGGCGCCAAAATTTACGCCGAATTGGCCGGCTTTGGAATGAGTGCTGACGCGGGCCACGTGACCGCCCCCAGCATGGACGGCCCGCGTCGGGCTATGCAAAGCGCTTTGCGCAATGCCGGTGTCAACGCCGATGCTGTCAATTACCTCAATGCGCACGGTACTTCCACGCCTTTGGGTGACACAAACGAGACCAATGCCATCAAGGCAGCATTTGGTGATTCCGCCAGGAAGTTGGTGGTCAACTCGACCAAATCAATGACGGGGCACCTTCTGGGCGGCGCTGGTGGCATCGAGTCGGTTTTTACAGTGCTCGCCGTGCATGAGCAGAAAAGTCCACCCACCATCAATATTTTTAACCAGGATCCTGAATGTGACCTGGACTACTGCGCCAATACCGCCAGAGACCTCAAGATAGATGTTGCCGTCAAGAACAATTTTGGTTTTGGCGGAACCAATGGGACACTCGTTTTCAAACGGATTTGAGTCGGGCCTGCCTTGGGCACGATTTGCGCACGCTTCTACTTTGCGCTTGCGGGACACTATGCGCTCTAAAACCAGAAGTGCACCGGCAACTGTCTATCCAGTCACCCGGTCGCGGCTGCAAGCCTGTTCTTTGTGCAGCATCTGGGCCTGTGGCACCTTGGTTGGCCTGTTTTGGGGTCTGACTGCGCCGATTTCCAGCTGGCGCCTTTGTGCCGTGATGGTTGCAGTTGTGGTCGCGGCTGGCGCGGCCATTTGGGGTATGAAACAGACAAGCCAGGGTTCGCTGCGGTGGGATCGACTTGTGTGGACGTTTTTGAAGGCAAAGCCACATGGTGAAAATCACCAACCGCTGGCGGGTACGTTGGCGGTGTACCTGG
>JANMCB010000368.1:0-9726 GCA_031360805.1 Rhodoferax sp. | reverse complement strand
TTGCCTCCTGTAAAATGATTGCAGTGCCGATTTAGCTCAGTTGGTAGAGCACCCGCCTTGTAAGCGGAAGGTCGTCAGTTCGATTCCGACAATCGGCACCATTCAACCGTCGCCAACGACCCCACTCCATGTCATCTGACGCCTCACTCCAGCCACTTCAGCGGGAGCGTTTGGTCAAGCCCACGCTCATCTATCCATTTGACGCGCCGCCAGAAACCGGCAAGGCGCTGGAGGTGCAACCCGGCGTGCTCTGGATGCGCATGCCCATGCCGGGCAAGCTGGACCATATCAATGTCTGGGGGCTTGCCGATGAAGACGGCTGGGCAGTGGTTGACACCGGCCTGCACACGGATGAAACCGTGGCCGCCTGGCGCTCGCTTTTCGCGATGGCGCAGGACGAGCGCCCGCTCACGCGCGTGCTGGCCACCCACATGCACCCGGACCACATCGGCATGGCCGGCTGGTTGACCCGCAAGTTCAACTGTTCGCTGTGGATGACCCGGCTTGAATACCTGAACTGCCGCGTCTTGACCGCCGACACCGGGCGCGAAGCGCCGTCCGAGGGCGTCAATTTCTTCCGTCAGGCCGGCTGGAGTGACGCCGCCATCGAAAACTACCAGACCCGGTTTGGCAATTTTGGCAAACGCATTTATGCACTGCCGCAAAGCTACCGGCGCATTGCCGACGGGGACGAATTCAAGATCGGCAAAAACACCTGGCGCGTGATTGTCGGTACCGGCCATTCGCCGGAGCATGCCTGCTTCTACTGCGCTGACTTGAAACTGCTGATTTCAGGTGATCAGGTGCTGCCGAAGATATCGTCCAATGTGTCCGTGCACCCCACCGAACCCGAGGCCAACCCCATGCGCGACTGGCTGGAATCTCTGGTCAAAGTCAAGCGCGAAGTGCCCGACGACGTGCTGGTACTGCCCTCGCACAACGACTGCTTTCGCGGCCTGCATGCGCGGCTGGACTACCTGGGCGCCTCGCAGGTGCGCGCGCTGGACCGTCTGCGCAAAACGCTGCAGGAACCCAGGCGCGCCATTGACGTATTTGCCTCGCTGTTTGGCCGCAGCATCGACGAGACCGACAGCGGCCTGCTGAACCTTGCCACCGGCGAAAGCCTGGCCTGCCTGAACTACCTGGTGCAAGGCGGCGAAGCGACCCGCTTACTTGATGCGGCCGGGGTGGCCTGGTACCGTTCTGTGTAATAAATTAACCTACAGGTTAATTTTAAGCCTCAAAAACGTCAATTTTCACTAAAAAGTGAACAAAATAGGCTTTTAGCCCTCGTATTATATAGATAGTTTGCTATTTATATAATAGCATTTGTCAGGGCGGCAAATATCAATCTGTGGCCCTGGTTGATGCTTTCGGCAGCGTCAGCAGCCCACTTGACAGCGCCGTGCCGCAAATAATGACCGCGCCGCACAACACCATCCACAGCGTGATGGCTTCACCCAGGAACGCAACGCCGTAAACCACTGCAAAGACGGGGATGAGAAAGGTCACGGTGAGCGTGCGGGATGGGCCGGCATTGGCTATCAGGCGGAAGTACAGCACGTAGGCAACGCCTGTACACAGTACGCCGAGCACGCCGATGGCAAGCCAGGCGTTGAGGCTGGGCGCCTGCGCAGGCCACAGCCACAGCATGGGCAGTGCCAGGCCGAGCGTCGCGCCGCACTGGCTTCCGGCGGCGGTCACCAGTGGTGGGATGCCGGTTAAAAACCGTTTGGTGAAACTGGCCGCGATGCCGTAGCACAGGCAGGCGAACAGGCAGGCGATGATCGCCAACCCGCTGGACGATCCGCTTGCATTGGGCTTGAAGCTGGCTTTGCCGGCGGCCAGCAGAATGACGCCCAGAAACCCGATGGCCAAACCAAGAATGCGCAGACCGTTGGGGCGGTCTTTGAGCCAGATCCAGGCGACCAGCGCGCCAAACATCGGCACGGTCGCATTCAGGATGGACGATAAACCCGTGGTGATCGACAAAATGGCGTAGGAGAAGCAGGCAAACGGAATTGCCGAATTCAGCAGGCCGACGAAAAACGTCAGGCGCCAATGCTGGCGCAAACCGGGTAAGTGCCCTTTGACGGTGAGCAACGGCAGCAGAAACAACGCAGCAACCAGCACCCGCAGACCCGCCGTCGCAATGGCACCAAATTCGCGCGCGCCCAACAGCGTGAACAGGAAGGACGCGCCCCAGATCGCAGCGAGGCAGATGAAGTCGCGCAGCCAGGGTTTTTGCAGGGGTGTGATCAAAATAATGAAGCAGTGCTGCCGAGGTTCAAGGCAGTTGTTTTGGGTGTCGCTCGCGATGCCGGTGAAGAACCGGCTTCGGCATGAAACGCTGCGCCCTCAAGTTGAAGCAAGGCCGTCTTGCGATGCAGGCCGCCTGCGTAGCCGGTGAGCGAGCCGTCCGAACCGAGCACGCGGTGGCACGGGACGATCACGCCCAATGGGTTGCGCCCCACCGCCGAGCCCACCGCCCGCACGGCCGCCGGGTTGTTGATCTGCCGGCCAATCTCGCCGTAGCTTGATGTCTTTCCATGCCCAATTTTAAGCAGGGCGCGCCAGACCGATTGTTGAAATAAAGTGCCCCCATTGATGTCCAAGGGCACCGCAAAAACCCGGCGCTTGCCGCCAAAAAACTCGTTCAATTCGCGCGCCGCCTGAACCAGCGTGGGGTGTTTGTCATCGCGCGGCCAGGGGTGTGGCACGTTCTTGAAGTCCATCGCGTCCGGGCGATGGCGCTGGTCAATGAACCAGGCACCGGCCAGGCCCACGTGCGTTGCGGCCAGGCACATTTCACCCAGCGGCGTTTGAATGCGGGTTTGAACGATCGAGGGGTCAAATTTCATGGCAGAGTCCTCAAGGGAGAAAGTTGATGTGACTTGGGTCAAGTTGCCAGGCTGGCCCAGGCGCGAATCACGGCATAGCTGCGCCATGGTCGCCAGGCCTGCGACACGGCTTCCACCTCGCGCGCGGCGCTGCGCGAGCCCAGCACTCCCAGCGCCTTGTGCAGCGCCACATCGGCGGCAGGAAAGGCGTCCGGCCAGCGCAATGCGCGCATGGCGATGTACTGTGCGGTCCAGTCGCCAATGCCGGGCAGTGCCTTGAGCGCGGCAACCGTGGTGGGCACATCGGCTCCACTGTTCAACTGCAGGCGCTTGTTGGCAACCGCCTGCGCCAGCGCCACAATCGCCGCCTGGCGCTGTTTGACAATGCCCAGTTGGCCCAGCGCGTCGCCGCTGGCCTGTGCCAATGCGCTGGCCGATGGGAACAGCCGGGTGAGCAGCGGGTAGGGTGTTTCAATGGGTGCGCCAAAGGTGTTGACCAGTCGCTGCGCCAAAGTGCGTGCCGCGGCAACCGTGATTTGCTGGCCCAGAACAGCGCGCACGGCCAGCTCGAAGCCGTCCAGACAGCCGGGAACACGCAGGCCGTCGCCTTTCGGAAAACTGGCGTGCAGCACGTTGTTGATGGCATCCGGGTCGGCATCCAGGTCAAGCCAATGGCGCACCCGCCGGATCACCAGCGGCAGCACCTCACGCAGTGAATCACTTACAGTGAGCAGCACCTGCGACCTGGCCGAGTCAATGTCAACCAGCAGCCAGCCGGTGTGCGTTTTGCCACCGGAATCCATGCGAAATGTACGGCCTGCCTTGGCAGAGTTGCCTTGCATTTCAACAAATTCGATCCCGTCAATCGCGCGTTTATGGGCAAAGGCCAGCAGGGCAGGCGCATCGTAGGGCGGCCGAAAACCGAGTTTGACGGTGCTGCCCTGGCCATCGGCCCCAGCACCCGCGCGGCGCAACTGGGTCGGGTTCAATTTGTAATGCGTGACAAACGCGGCATTGAAACGGCGCACGCTGCCAAATCCGCTGGTCACGGCGATTTGCGTCATGGACAGTTGGGTATCGGTCAACAACTGCTTGGCGCTCAGCAGGCGGCGGGTTTGCAGGTATTGCAAGGGCGACACGCCAAACTGTGCTTCAAAAATTCGTCGCACGTGTCGCCCTGAGATGCCCATCCGCGATGCCAGCCGGTCGACCGTGGGCAAGTCGTCGCCCCAGGCTTCTGGCTCATCCAGCAGCCGCGCCGCCTGAAGGGCCAACGTCGCGCTGGCATCCTGGATCGACCAGCGCCCGGCCAGCGGGGCCAATTCAGGGCGGCAGCGCAGGCAGGGCCGAAAGCCGGCGTTCTCAGCCTGGGCGGCCAAATCAAAAAATCGGCAGTTCTCGCGCCGCGGCGCCTTGACCTTGCAAACCGGGCGGCAATAGATGCCGGTGGAGGTGACGCCGGTGAAAAAGCGCCCGTCGAAGCGCGCATCGCGGGCCTTGAGCGCGCTGTAGCGGGCGTCCTGGTCGGTGCTGGTGTCAACGGCGGGAAGGGTGCGGTTCATGGGCAGAAGTCTAATCACTCTTTGCATGCATACTAGCCGTTTTCGGACATCTTCACGAGGCCGGTCCACGCCTACAATCCGACCGATCCAAACCAACTCAGAGGTTCACTTCATGCAGGTTGCCGCGTCCATTTTCAAGGCTTACGACATTCGCGGCGTTGTGCCGTCAACGGTCTCCGAAGAGCTTGCTGAGGGCCTGGGTCAGGCGTTTGGAACGATTGCCAGGGCCGAGGGGGAGACCACGGTGGCCGTCGGGCGCGATGGCCGCTTGAGCGGCCCGGCACTCTGCAGCGCCTTGATCCGGGGTTTGACGCGCGCGGGGCTGAACGTGATTGACGTCGGCATGGTGACCACGCCCATGCTGTACTTTGCCGCCAATACGCTGTGCCAGAGCGGAATTCAAGTCACCGGCAGCCACAACCCGAAGGACTACAACGGCTTCAAGATGGTGATGAACGGTCGCGCCATCTACGGTGAAGAGATTCAGGCGATTCGCCGCATGATGGAGGCCGACGCGTTTGTTGCAGCACCTGCAGGCAGGATCACGAATGTCAATGTGCTGAAACCTTACCGCGACCGCATCGTGAGCGACATCAAGCTGGCCCGCCCCATGAAGATCGTCATCGATTCCGGCAACGGTATTGCTGGCGCGTCGGCGCCCGCAATCTTTCGCGCGCTGGGGTGTGATGTTACGGAACTGTTCAGCGACGTGGACGGCAATTTCCCCAACCACCACCCCGACCCAAGCAAACCCGAGAACCTGCGCGACCTGATGGCAGCGCTCAAAGCGGGCGATGCCGAACTGGGCCTGGCGTTTGACGGTGATGGCGACCGGCTGGGAATCGTCACCAAGGACGGCAACAACATTTACCCGGATCGGCAGATGATGCTGTTTGCAAAAGATGTGCTGTCTCGCGTGCCCGGCGGAACGATTCTGTTTGACGTGAAGTGCACGCAGCGCCTGGCGCCAGCCATCGAGGCAGCGGGCGGCAAACCACTCATGTACAAGACCGGGCATTCGTTGATCAAGGCGAAGATGAAGGAAATCGAGAAGGACGGTGGCAAAGCGCCACTGGGCGGCGAAATGAGCGGGCACATCTTTTTCAAGGAGCGCTGGTTCGGGTTTGACGACGGCACCTATGCAGGCGCCCGCCTGCTGGAGATTTTGAGCCGCTCGCCCGATGGCAACGCCGTGCTGAATGCGCTGCCAACCAGTTTCTCCACGCCCGAACTCAATGTCAAATGCGCCGAAGGCGAACCGCATGTCCTGGTTGAAAAGCTGATCCAGCTCGCGGCATTTGCACCGCCTGCTGTGGTCAGCACGATTGACGGCCTGCGGGCCGATTGGCCGGATGGTTTTGGCCTGATTCGCGCCAGCAACACGACGCCTGTTCTGGTGCTGCGTTTTGAAGGTCAAACCCAGGACGCCTTGCACCGGATCGAGACACAAATGCTGGCGCACCTCAGGCGCGTCAAGCCGGATGCGCAATTCGATGCCCCGGCGCATTGACCTCGCGCGCTGACCCGTTTTCAATGAAGGTCTTGCTGGTCAAATTGTCGTCGCTGGGCGATGTGATCCAGACCATGCCGGTGGTGCAAGACGTGTTGCGCGCCTGGCCGCAGGCGCAGATTGACTGGGTCGTGGAGGAGGCGTTTGCGCCGTTGGTCGAGCGGGTTGAAGGCGTTCGCAAGGTGCTGCCGATTGCCGAGCGGCGCTGGCGCAAAACCCGCTTTAGCCGCGCGACGCGTCAGGAGTGGGCTGCCTTTCTTCTGCAGCTGCAAGTTGAGCAATACGACGCGGTGATTGACTTTCAGGGTTTGATCAAGTCCGCGCTGGTGGCGCGCCGTGCCCGCGTAACGATGGGCGGATTTCGCGCCACGTACGCCAATGGCAGCGAGGCCTGCAGCTATGAGTGGCCGGTGCGCTGGCTGCTGGATCGCACCGTACCCATGCCCCGGCGCATCCACGCCGTGGCGCGCTACCGTCAACTTGCAGCGGGCGCCTTGGCCTATACGGCGCAAGACGCGCCGGTTTACAAACTGCGCCTGCAACCTGAATCAGCCCGTGGAGCAGGCGAACGCGTGATTGTTTTTGCCCATGGCACGACGCGAACCGACAACGAATGGCCGCAGGCTGCCTGGCTCGCCTTGGGGCAACGCCTGATCACCCAAGGCTACCGAATTGCCTTGCCGCAAAACGGTGCGCTTGAACTGGCTTTTGCCCATCGCCTGGCAACAGCGCTGGGTGCCAGCGCCGAAGTCTGGCCGACCTTGACATTGGCCCAGGTGTTGGACCGCATGGCGACAGCCAGTGGCGTCATAGGTGTGGATTCGGGCTTGAGCCACATGGCGGTTGCACTGAACTTGCCTCATGTGCAAATTTTCAGCCAGCCGCGTGCCTGGCGTGCCGGGCCGGTCGGGCGGGCACACCAGCGCGCCGTCGGCGGTGCCAGTGCGCCTGACGTCAATGAAGTCTGGCAGGCCTGGCAAGACGTTTCAGCCGCCGCACCATGACGCGGCTGATTTACTCATGGTTGATGTGGTTGGCGCAACCGTTCATGCGTGCGCGGCTGGTGCGCCGTGGCATCCAGGAGCCGGGCTATTTGGTCGCCATGGAGGAGCGTTTCGGGCACTATGCGCAGGCCAATGCGCCATCGGAAGGCTACCTGTGGGTTCACGCCGTTTCGCTGGGCGAAACCCGCGCGGCTGAGATGCTGATTGCCAGCCTGCGCGCCCGTTTTCCGGGCATCCGGCTGTTGTTGACCCATGGCACGGCCACAGGCCATGCGCAAGGCAAGTTGCTGCTTCGTGCTGGCGATGTTCAGGCCTGGCAGCCCTGGGACACGCCCGCAGCGGTGCGGCGTTTCCTGCTGCACTTCAAGCCGTCAATGGGCGTCCTGATTGAGACCGAAGTGTGGCCCAATTTGTCGGCCCTGTGCCAGCAGATGGCCGTGCCCCTGGTGCTGGCCAATGCCCGCTTGAGCGAGAAATCGCTGCGAACGTCGTTGCGCCTGGCCTGGCTGGCCCGCCCCGCCTACCGTGCCCTGCCGGCTGTCTGGGCCCAAACCGAGGCAGATGCAGAGCGCTTGTCCAAACTCGGTGCCAATGTGCAGGGTGTTTTTGGCAATGTGAAGTTTGACGCCGCGCCCGACGCGGTTCAGTTGGCTGAAGGTCAGCGCTGGCGCAGCCGCTTGTCGCGCCCGGTGGTGCTGTTCGCTGTGTCGCGCGAAGGCGAGGAGGCGTTGCTCCTTGACGTTTTGAATCATCAAAGGCTGAACCCGGTGAAATCTGGCGGTGTCCATCAACCGCTGGACGCTGTACCGGCTGGCGCTGTCATCCAGTGGTTGATCGTGCCGCGCCATCCGCAACGCTTTGACGAAGTCGCTGCCTTGATCGCGTCAAAAGGGTTTGCCGTGTCGCGCCGAAGCCATTGGAACAATGGCCCCGATCAAGTGGACAATCAGGCCCGCCCGGTCATCTGGCTGGGTGATTCGCTGGGCGAAATGGCGCTGTACTACGGCCTGGCGGATGCTGCCCTGCTGGGTGGCAGTTTCGCGAAACTGGGTGGACAGAACCTGATCGAAGCAGCGGCGTGCGGTTGCCCCATCGTGATGGGCCCGCACACTTTCAACTTCTCGCAAGCCGCCCTGTTGGCGCAAGCGGCCGGCGCAGCGCAGCGCGTCGTCGATATGGTGCAGGGCGTCAAGGTCGTCAGCGAAACCGTTCAGGACCCGGTAAAAATCCAGACGGCGCGCAATGCCACGAGGCAGTTTGCGCAAGCCCATCGGGGTGCGGCCGCCGAATTGACAAATGCGATTGGAAACATGCTGGCAGCATTGCCCGGTGGCGGGGCGAACCAGCGTTAGAACAGCAGTTGGCGCTGTCGGCGGCTTTACGTTCCGCTTCGAAAGTGTGAGCCTCTGTAAGCGCCCGTTAATAGCGGTAACCAGGTGGCGACGTTCATCCTCACAACTAGGTACAAAAGAACGCGTACTAGTACTTTTTGGGGATGACACTGCACCGATGTTTTCCTACGATGGTGACACCGGCTGATCAATGGCCACAGCCCTATTGCCACAGCCGTCTATCGGGGTCACTTTCGCAAGGAGAAGCATATGTCAATCGCATTATCTGGCAGCCACATGGGTTCCCGTTCAACCCGCCTGGCCCGCCCTTCGGCACGCGCCGAAAATCCCCACATGGACCGGCGCGCCCATACGGAGCGCCGTGCCCAGATGAAAGCCATGCCGGCGCCCGACCAGACCTGGTCGCGCCACGCCATTCTGGCCGGTTGCCTGGGCGCATTTTTGGGATCGGCAGGCGCGCTGGCGATTCTTGAGCAACGGTCGTTCGCAGGCATCGATCACGCCGTTGTGCCGGTGAAATCCACCGGCTTTGAGCCAGCCGCTGCGGCCATGGCGCCGCTGTTCGACACGCAGTATTTTCCGCCAACCGCTTCAAAACCGGCGGCTGTTCAAGTTGGACCGCCGCCCGGTTCTGCGCTTGAAACCTACCGCGAAGAGGCTCCCTTTGTTCCGGGTGCAACCTACCACGAGCCGCCTGCTTCAGGAAGAGCCGTGTTGCGGTGATTTTTGGCGGGTGGGCCTTCTGGGTCGATCAGTTTCAGGGTCGGGGACACGTTCGGGTTCAGGGTCAACCTGAGGGGCAGGGTGCTAGCATGGCGTGCATGCCAACAATGGGAGCGGGCCATGTTTCTCAAGCGCATTGAAATCAGCCAGTTGCGGTCGATCGAACGCATCGCGCTGGACTTCACCCCTGATGCGTCGGTGGTTGGTAAACCGGGCTTGCGCCGACGCACCTTGCTGCTGGGCGACAACGGCTCTGGCAAGAGTACGGTGCTGCGTGCCATTGCACTCGTATTGGCGGGCAGCGACGCTTTGCCCTCCCTGCTGAACGAGCCGGCTTCCTGGGTGCGCAACGGCCAGAAAGTAGCCTCGGTTCGTGCCGTGGTGGTGACGCCGGATGCCAAAGAGCACGACATCGCCCTCACGCTCAAACCTGCCTGGAACCTGCGCCAGACACTCGCCAAAAACGAGGCGGCGCTGGCAGCACTGGACAGCGCGCTGGCACGTTCACCACGCAACTACTTCACGCTGGCCTATGGCGCTGCTAGCCGGTCTTCGCAGACCGGCCATGCGTTTGCGCAAGTGGGCGAATCTGGCGCGATGCGTGCCCGGGCAGGTGCCATGGCGACGCTTTTTTCGACGGATGCTGCTCTGGCGCACTTCGAACAGGTTGCCATGGACCTGGACTACCGCGTGGGCGCTGCGGGCGTGGCGGCGCTCACCCAGTTGCTGGACAAA
>JANMCB010000363.1:0-6014 GCA_031360805.1 Rhodoferax sp. | reverse complement strand
GCTTCTGTTTTAGTAGCGGTAAGTGTCGGCCTTGTAAGGGCCCGACTTGCTCACGCCAATGTAAGCGGCCTGCTCGTCGGAGAGTTCGGTCAGCACGGCGCCGACCTTCTTCAAGTGCAGACGCGCCACTTTTTCGTCCAGATGCTTGGGTAGCACGTAAACCTTGCCCACCTTGTATTCCTTGGGCTTGGTGAACAGCTCGATCTGCGCAATCGTCTGGTTGGCAAAGCTGGATGACATCACAAAGCTGGGGTGTCCCGTGCCGCAACCCAGGTTCACCAAACGCCCTTTGGCCAGCAGGATGATGCGTTTGCTGGGCGCTTTTCCTTTGGCGGGGAAAATCACGTGGTCAACTTGCGGCTTGATCTCTTCCCACTTGCACTTTTCAAGGGATGCGACGTCGATTTCATTGTCAAAGTGGCCAATGTTGCAGACGATGGCCTGGTCTTTCATGGCGGCCATGTGCTTGTAGGTGATGACGTTTTTGTTGCCCGTGGCAGAGACAAAAATATCGGCCTTGTCTGCCGCGTATTCCATCGTCACCACCTTGTAGCCCTCCATCGCAGCCTGCAGCGCGTTGATCGGGTCCACCTCGGTCACCCACACCTGGGCACTCAATGCGCGCAAGGCCTGGGCCGAACCCTTGCCCACGTCGCCATAGCCCGCCACCAGGGCGACCTTGCCGGCGATCATCACGTCTGTCGCGCGCTTGATGGCATCTACCAAAGACTCGCGGCAACCGTAGAGGTTGTCGAACTTGCTCTTGGTCACCGAATCATTCACATTGATGGCGCGCAGCGACAGCGTGCCCTTGGCCGACATTTCGTTCAGACGCAGCACGCCGGTGGTGGTTTCTTCCGTGACGCCAATGATGTTTTTCAGGCGGCGGCTGTACCAGGTGGGGTCTACCTTGAGCTTGGCCTTGATGGCGTTGAACAGGCAAATTTCTTCTTCGCTACCCGGCTTGGCCAGCACCTTGATGTCTTTTTCAGCCCGGGTGCCCAGGTGCATCAACAAGGTGGCGTCGCCGCCGTCGTCCAGAATCATGTTGGGGCCTTCGGCTGCGGTGCCCTTTTTGCCGGTGAACTCGAAAATACGGTGGGTGTAGTCCCAGTAATCAACCAGGTTTTCGCCCTTATAGGCAAACACCGGTGTGCCAGCGGCCACCAGGGCGGCTGCCGCGTGGTCTTGTGTGCTGAAAATGTTGCACGAGGCCCAGCGCACCTCGGCACCCAATGCCTGCAGGGTTTCGACCAGCACGCCGGTCTGAATCGTCATGTGCAGGCTGCCGGTGATGCGCGCGCCCTTCAACGGCTGGGCTTTGGCGAACTCTTCACGGATGGACATCAGGCCCGGCATCTCGGTCTGGGCGATGTTCAGTTCCTTGCGGCCCCAGGCGGCCAGCGACAAGTCGGCAATCGCGTAATCCTGGTTCTTGATGGGTTTCAGTACGGCGTTCATGGTTCACTCCAAAGGTTTGTCAAAAGTAATTTTGAAAAACCACGGACCCGGCAAGGTGACGCTCCAGGAGAACTCCAGAAGAGGCTCACCTCACAGATCCGTGGGTGAGCGCAGTTGGTGCGGCGGCCAGGCCAGTGCAAAGAGCCAGGGCCAGGTCACGCAGTCCGAGCCTCGTTCATGGGATGAACTGCATCGCTCCTCGGAAGCCCTCGATTCTACTTGAAGCCACGGCCCGCGCAACCGCCCTGGCTGCGCGCTGGCACCGCAATCAGCGGGAGATGGGGACTGTCAACGGGCCAGCACTTTGGCTTTTTCGCGCAAGTGCTCTGGCAGATCTCCCGCCAGTGCGCGCTGAAGGTGTGGCTTGGCATCGGCGGGCTTGCCAGCGGTAATCAGCGCGGACCCCAGGTGGTAAGCCACGGTTGCGTTGTTGGGCAAAGCAACTGCCGCTTTTTCCAGCATGGGCAAGCCCTTGGCAGCGTCTTTGTCCAGAACCAGCACCCAGCCATAGCTGTCCATCACCACCGGGCTGTTCTTGTTGATTTTGTAAGCCTGTTCGGCATACTTTTTGGCGCCCGCCAAATCATTGCGCTCAGCAAGGTTGATGGCAATGTTGGCCAAAGCGGGGATGTACGTTGGGTACTCGTCAAGCAGCGCCCGGTAGGCCGAGCCGGCATCCTGGGCGCGCCCGGAGAGGTCGTAAAACCGCGCCAGTTCATACTGCAGCAGCGGATGGCCAGGGTTGGCCAGGAGCCCCTGCTTCAGGGTTGCTTCGGATTTGGTCAAATCCTTGCGGCTGGTGATAGTGCCCGCCAGATTGGCCCAGGCATTGGCCAGCGTGGGGTCCAGCGCAATCGCCTTGGCGAGATGCCCTTCAGCCTCCGGGTAGGCTTTCTGGTCGCGCGCAATTTGGCCCAGCAAGGCATAGGCCAGCGCATAGTTGGGCTGCTTCACCACGAGTTGCTTCAACAACGACTGGGCTGCAGCCAGGTCACCGGCCTGGTATTTGACCTCTGCCAGCAAATAGCTGATTTCACCAATATCGGGGTGCTTTTTGGAATATCCCTCCAGCATGGCAGCAGCTTCGGCCTTTTTTCCAGTTGACAGGTAAATGCCGGCCTGCGCCGTCAGGATCTCGGGGAGGTCGCCCTTTTCGGCCTGCGCCGCCAAGAGCTCAAGCTCCTTCACAGCAAGGTCCGGCTTGCCCTCCATGGCGTAGCTGCGGGCGACCAGAAAACGGGTGCGCCCGATGTAGTTCGGGTTTGTCTTCACCAGCGCTTGCAGGCTTTCACGGGCAGCAGCCGGCTTGGATTCAAACTGCATGTAGGCCTTTAAAAAGCGCAACTCCGGGTTGTCGGGTTTCAATTCATGTTCAAGGCTGTGCATCAACGGGTCCGCGTCAGCACTGTTGAGACCGACGTATGCAAAGGCGAGCTGAAACCGCGCCGCCTGGACCAGCTCGCCCTTGGCATTCTTGGAAATGGCAGGCGCCAGCAAGGCGACGGTGGCATCATTTCTGCCCAAGGCACCATACACCCGGCCCAAGGCAATGTGCAGCTCTGTCAACGTGCCCGGTGGGTAAGCTGCCGCCTTGATGGCCGCCGCGTAGTGCAGGCTGGCGGCATTCAGGTTGCCACGCCCTTCTTCGAGCCAGCCCAGGTAACGCCGGGCCAGCGGCTCGCCCGGGTTCATGGCGATGGCCTTGTTGAACTTTTCTTCGGCTTCCTTCTTTTTGTCCTGCAACAGCAAGGCGACACCCAATTTGGCCAGCGCTTGCGGGTTTTTGGGGTTCAGTGCCAATGAACGTTCAAACGACAGCGCCGCAATCGGGTAATTTTTATCTTCGAGCAAAATCATGCCCGCCAACTCGGAGCCACGCGGGTCCTTGGGATTTTGTTTAAGGAACTGCGCCAGCTTGGTTTTTGCCTGGGTGCGGTCGCCCTTCTTCAGAAGCTCGACGGCGTCCGTGAGCAGTGCAGAGTCTTTCCAGGGTGTGCTGGACAGGCCGAAACCGGTTTGGGGTGGCTGACTTTGGGTGAGCGGTATGGCCTGCGCGAGAGACGCCGCCAGCGTCACCAATGCAAAGGCGGCCACATCGGTCAGGCGCCTGCAAAACGGGGTGGGCAATGGGGAAGTGAGCGTGTGAGCCATGGTGGATCCTTCAAATATCTAAGTACGATGGCAACTGTTTATGGCACCGCGAGCGGTCGCTCCAACTCATAACCAGTCTGCCGCATAATGGGCGCCAGCAGTTCTAGTGTGCTTGCATCAAAGTGTTCCAGGTAATGACGATAACGCTTTTTGGAAGTCTGGTACAGCGGGCGGTTCACCTGTGCATAACTCGCGGTGCGGGCAACGCGTTGACTTTGGTGAAAGGCCAAACACTCCGGTTCCCAGTCGAGGTCAAGAAAATACAGTACCTGCTTGAGGATGGGTTCGGGTTCCGACACCAGGTCCTCATACCGAATGCGCAAAAAGTTGACGCCGGGCAAGTCGCGCATGGCCTGCGCATGGTGCCAGGATTGATGGAACAGGTGTGCGGTATCCGCGAGTTTTAGCGACCAGTCATTGCCGAACTGGAAGGCTGTAAAGTAAGCCGACACTATGGCGTCCAGCGGATGGCGCATGACGTGGATGATGCGTGCCTCGGGAAACAACAGCCGGATCAAGCCGATTCGCATCAAGTTCAGGGGCAATTTGTCGGTCGCATAGCGCGCATCCGGTTTGGCAGTCCCATGCATTCGCAGTTCTGCCAGGTATTCATCGCGCAATGCAGCAAGGTGTTTTGTGCGTGCCGCATCGTCCAGCGCCACCAGGTTGGCCGGGTAATTTGTGCTGCTCGCCTCCCGCTCGACGCAGGTCACCAGTTCGCCGCAAGGCACAACCTGGGTATGGCAACCCAGCATTTGCTCCAGCAACGTCGTACCAGAGCGCGGAAAACCCACGATGAAAATCGGTGTCGGCGCAGCAGTCGGCCCGGGCGCTACTGCAAGTGACCATGCGTTGACCCGGTCTGGCGTCAGTGTCAAACGCTCGTCGACCAACGCTGATTCGGTGGCTCTAGGGTCGTAGTTGGCAATGCGCGTTTCGGCAAGCAGATTTTTACACTTCGCAAACGCGTCAAAGGCTTCCTGATGTCGCGCCAATAGCTCCAAACTGTTGCCGCGCTCTGCCCAATAGGCAATTGCGGAACGTGGCATACCGCGTTTCAAATCGGCACCGTCCAGTGCAGCAATCGCTTCCAGAGGCTTTTTCGAGCGACGAAGGACCCGCGACAAGGCGATGGCCGCTGTGACGTTGTGGGGCTCAAGCGCCAGCGCCTTGCGGGCATTGGCATCGGCAACTGTCAGGTCGTTCTCGGCCTCCTGCATGGTTGCCAGACTGGCCCAAAGTTCTGCCACGTTCGGGGCCACATCCGCAGCCTTTTGAAAGTATGAAATCGCCTCGTCAATCCTCTGAGTGACGAAAAAAACCTGGCCCAGGTTGTGGCAGGCCACCAAATTGCCTGGCTCGGCGGCAAGCGTCAGGCGGTAATTCGCTTCAGCCTGAGTAAATTCACGCATTTCAAAATAACAGTTGGCCAGGTTGGAACGCGCTGCCAGGAAGTCCGGCTTTTGCGCCAATGCCTTCTCAAAGGCAGCGGCAGCCGGCTGGTAATCGCCCAGCGCTGCCAACGCGCTGCCGTAATGGTAGAAGGCTGCAGGGTCGCTCAGGCCCAGGTCAAGCGCGCGACGCATGTCAGCGGCGGCTTGGGCAGGGCGTTGATTCTGCAGAGCGGCATAGCCCAACAGGTAATGCGGCGCAGGGTCTTGCGGCCGGGCAGCGACAAGGTCTTTCAAAAGACGGGTCGCCTGCGGCAGTTTTCCCTGTTGTAACAGCGCCATCGCCTGCTGCAGGCGACCGTCAATGGGTGGCTCTACGGCAGGCTGCGCCGGCACGTTTTGCGTGCTGGCGGCATTGTGCGGGTTGGGACCACCGCAACAGTGCTTGAACTTTTTGCCTGTGCCGCAGGGGCACGGCGAATTGCGGCCTGGCTCTGGCGACGGCATGGTCAGGGAACGAACAGGTGTTGCATGCTCAAATTCTGCATGGCTGCATTTTAGTGAGCACCATGAAAAACTCCCCCGAAGGGGAGTTCGTAAACCGGCAAAAAGGCCTTATTTGACGATTTTGCGGCGGCGTGCGGCTGCCGCAACACCCAAGGCGCCCAAGCCCAGCAGAGACAGAATGCCTGGCTCAGGAACCTGGTTGCCACCACCACCGGGGATCAGATTGATCGTGATCGTTCCGAAGTCGGATTTTTGACCGTCGTTCGCCTGGACTTGATAGACGTAAGTGCCAATCGCACAACCCGCCGTATTCCAGGTAAACGCCTGAGTGGCCACGTTGAACACTGGTGCATTGCTGCAAGTGCCCTGTGAACCGAGCAAGCCAATATTGGTCCACGTCAGAGTCCCGTTTGGCAATCCATCGTCCGTAGCAGTCACCGTGGTGCTGATGGAGTCACCCACCAAAGCGTTGATGATCTGGTCGTTGACAGTTGGCGCCACATT
>JANMCB010000354.1:0-2332 GCA_031360805.1 Rhodoferax sp. | reverse complement strand
TGACGGCGCAAGCAAGTTCGCGGTGTTCCGCTTCATTCAGTTGCCCAAGCTGCGCGGGGTGCTGATGATCGCTGTGCTGCTGCGCTTTATGGACAGCTTCATGATCTATACCGAGCCCTTTGTGTTGACCGGCGGTGGCCCTGGCAACGCCACGACCTTTTTGAGCCAGTACCTCACGCAAAAAGCCGTTGGCCAGTTTGATTTGGGGCCAGCCGCTGCCTTCTCATTGATCTACTTTCTGATCATTCTGCTGCTGTGTTTCATCCTGTACAACTGGATGCAACGCGTGGGCACCCAAGACAAATCGGAGGCAGGCCATGGATGACAAGCGCTTCAAGAAACGCAGCCTGTTTTTGCTGCTGTACCTGGTCTTTGCGATCTTGCCGGTGTATTGGATGATCAACATGTCGTTCAAGACCAATAACGAGATTCTGTCCACCTTCAGCCTGTGGCCGCAGAACTTCACGCTGGAGCATTACCGCACAATTTTTACCGACCCGTCGTGGTATTCAGGCTACATCAACTCGATGATTTATGTGGCCATCAACACCGTAATCTCCCTCGTGTTGGCGCTGCCTGCAGCGTATGCTTTCTCGCGCTATTCGTTCCTGGGCGACAAGCATGTTTTCTTCTGGCTGCTGACCAACCGCATGACACCGCCCGCCGTGTTTTTGCTGCCCTTCTTCCAGCTCTATACCAACGTGGGGCTGATGGATACGCACATCGCCGTGGCTTTGGCGCACCTGCTGTTCAACGTGCCGCTGGCGGTGTGGATTCTGGAAGGCTTCATGAGCGGCATCCCGCGCGAAATTGACGAAACCGCCTATATCGACGGCTACAGCTTTCCGCGCTTCTTTTTGACCATCTTTATCCCCCTGATCAAAGCCGGCGTGGGGGTGGCGGCGTTCTTCTGCTTCATGTTCAGTTGGGTCGAACTGTTGATGGCGCGCACGCTCACCAGTGTGGATGCCAAGCCGATTGTTGCCGTGATGACGCGAACCGTGTCCGCCTCGGGCATGGACTGGGGCGTGCTGGCGGCGGCGGGTGTGCTGACCATCGTGCCCGGCGCCATCGTGATCTGGTTTGTGCGCAATTACATCGCCAAGGGCTTTGCGATGGGCCGGGTATGAACGACATGTCGAAAGGAATTTTCAATGTTTGAATGGATGGCCTGGACGACCCCCGTCGCGGTGTTTTTCACCTGCATCGTGTTGATGCTGGTGACCATGACGGTGTGGGAGATCAAGTCACCCACCGTGCTGCGAAAAGGATTTTTGCCGATTGAAACAACGCGCGGAGATCGCCTTTTTATCGGCCTGCTGAGCGCGGCCTACACCAACCTGGCGTTTGTGGCGGTGAGTGAAAAGATGATTGCCTGGTTTGGGCTGGCGCAGGAGCCGTCGATCTGGATCAGCTTTGGGGTGTCGATGCTGTTGCTGGCGGTGATCATGCGCAAAGGCTGAGAATTTTGCTACCAAATAAATATCAATGTTTCTATGTAATACGCGGGCTAGAGCATTATTTAATCGCTTTTTTGTGTTTTTCGTGATCAAATTGGCTATTTATTAACTTACAGGTTAATTTTTAACGAGCTTCCGGTGCTCACTTCCCAGCCGGAACGCTCAATTTCAATGGGAAGATTATTCGAGGATAAAGACATGAAACTGCGCTTAACTTCCGTGGCCTTTGCCGCCGCTGCCTTGGCCCTGGGCCAAAGCGCGTGGGCTGATGAAGCTGCGGCCAAAAAATGGATCGACGCCGAGTTCCAGCCCTCCACCCTGTCGAAGGATAAACAGGCCACCGAAATGAAGTGGTTCATTGACACTGCCAAAAAGCTTCAAGCCAAAGGCATCAAGGAAATTTCCGTGGTGTCAGAAACCATAACGACCCATGAATACGAGTCAAAAACGCTAGCCAAGGCGTTTGAGGAAATCACCGGCATCAAGGTCAAGCATGACATCATCCAGGAGGGTGATGTTGTGGAGAAACTGCAAACGTCGATGCAGTCGGGCAAGAGCATTTACGACGGCTGGATTTCGGACTCTGACCTGATCGGCACGCACTACCGCTACGGCAAGATTCTTGCTCTGTCTGACTACATGGCGGGCAAAGGCAAAGAATTCACCAACCCGGGTCTTGACATCAAAGACTTCATTGGCACGAGCTTCACCACAGCGCCAGACGGCAAGCTGTACCAGCTGCCTGACCAGCAATTCGCCAACCTTTATTGGTTCCGCGCTGACCTGTTTGCGCGCCAGGACTTGAAGGATAAATTCAAGGCGAAGTACGGCTATGACCTGGGCGTGCCGCTGAACTGGTCTGCCTACGAAGA
>JANMCB010000329.1:0-3911 GCA_031360805.1 Rhodoferax sp. | reverse complement strand
TGCGTTGGCGCACAAACAATCGGTATTTGGTTGAGGAAAATTGGCAGTTCACCTCAACCTATGGAGAAATCGATGATGACGGGCATGGACGGCATGAACAAAATGACCATGTCTGGCGACATCGACAAAGACTTTGCCATGATGATGAAGATTCACCACCAGCAGGCGGTTGACATGTCTGAAATGAAAGTAGCACACGGCAAATCACCCGCCATGAAGGCGATGGCCAAGCAGATCATTGCCGCCCAAAAGAAGGAGATAGCCAAATTTGACCAGTTCCTTGCCAAGCAGAAGCAACTGTTAAAGGTCTGGGTCCTATGACCGTAGGCCGCTCTGCCAATTGCATCGCGTTTGATGCAAATCAATCCGGACTTCATAAAGCGCGCCTACAGTCATGCAAGGATTGGTAGAGTCCCGCCCTTCAACCCCCCAAGGAGTAGTTCATGGCCCCTTTTCGAATCAAGGCATTTGCGATTGCCCTGACAAGTGCCAGTCTGGCAGTATTTGGCAGCGCAGCAGATGCGCAGTCCGTGGTCCCAAGCGTCAAAACGCTCGAACCAGCGGCCGACCCGCTCAAAAATGCCGTGCTCATCGGTCGGGTCGCTACCGGCAACATGGTTTTTCAATTGGAGCTCGAAGGGTCAGAGTCAATGTGGATGCAGATGGGCAATCCGCCCACCTGGGGCTCACACCAGCCTGGCGCGGATGAGCGCTACCACGTTGAGCTGAAGCTATCGGACCCGAAGTCGAAGACGCGCATTCCTTACGCCAGCACAGTCTTCGCGGCTAAAAATATGGATACCGGGAAAACCATGACTTTGCCCCTGCCGGCCATGTGGGGCAGCAGCGGCTTGCACTACTCAGCCAACAGCGCGCTGCTGGGTGACGGTGTCTATGCCGCAACGGTCACAGTGGATGTGCCGACTTTTCAGCGCGAATTGAAAGACAAAGACCTCTGGTCCAAGCAAGTGGTTGCGAGTTTTCACTTCAAACTCAAAGATGGGAAACTGACTGAGGTGTCTCAGGCAACCCGCTAAGCGTATGTCGGTAGTTCCTTCTTTGCCTAGCGGTGAATTGGCTCCATCACTGAAAGACCCGGTGTGCGGCATGACCGTGACGCCACAATCGCCGCACATGCTCCAGCACGAGGGCAAGCCGATTTATTTCTGCAGTGCGGGCTGCAAGGGTAAATTTGCGGCCAATCCGGCCAAGTATCCCTTTGCGACCTTTGGCGCAGCCGCGCCCGCTTCGGCTCCGGCACCAACACCGGCGATGTTCGAGCCTGTGGCCGCAGGCACCTTCTACACCTGCCCGATGCACCCCGAGGTGCGGCAGGATAAACCAGGAGCATGCCCCAAGTGCGGCATGGCGCTGGAGCCAGAAATGCCGACTCTTGATGAGGGCGAGAGCCCGGAATTGCTGGATTTCAAACGGCGTTTCATTTGGACGCTTCCCCTGACCGTTGTTGTCACGTTCCTTGCCATGGTTGGCCACCGCCTGCAATGGTTCGAAATGGCCACGCAAAGCTGGATCGAACTGGTGCTGAGCTTGCCTATCGTGCTGTGGGCGGGTTGGCCGTTTTTCGTGCGCGGCGCTCAATCGGTGGTCAACCGCAGCCCGAACATGTGGACTCTGATCGGCCTTGGCACCGGCGCCGCGTTCGTTTACAGCGTGATTGCCACGGTGGCGCCTGGGGTATTTCCCGCGTCATTCGTGTCCATGGGCCGCGTGGCGGTTTACTTTGAAGCGGCAGCGGTCATCATCTCACTCACGTTGCTGGGGCAAATTCTGGAACTCAAGGCGCGCTCCCAAACCTCGGCGGCTATCAAGTCTCTGCTGGGCCTGGCGCCCAAGACAGCGCGGCGCATCAATGCCGACGGCGTAGAGGAAGACGTTGCCCTCACCCACGTACACGTGGGTGACGCGCTTCGTGTGCGCCCCGGTGAAAAGGTTCCGGTTGACGGTGTGGTGATAGAGGGCAGCAGCGCGGTCGACGAATCGATGCTGACCGGCGAGCCCATGCCGGTGACCAAACGCGTCGGTGACAAACTGATTGGCGCCACGATGAACACCAGCGGCGCGCTGGTGATGCGCTCGGAAAAAGTGGGCTCACAAACGGTTTTGGCCAGCATCGTGCAGATGGTCATTCAGGCACAGCGCTCGCGTGCGCCGATGCAGCGCATGGCGGACCAGGTGGCGGGTTATTTCGTGGTCTCCGTGGTCGGTATTGCGCTGCTGACGTTTGTAGTGTGGGGGCTGGTGGGGCCTGAGCCAAGCTGGGTCTACGGTCTGATCAATGCCGTCGCCGTGCTCATCATCGCCTGCCCCTGCGCGCTGGGTCTGGCCACGCCCATGTCCATCATGGTCGCCACAGGCAAGGCGGCTACCCAGGGCGTGCTGTTTCGCGACGCGGCAGCCATCGAGAATTTTCGCAAAGTGGACACGCTGATCGTAGACAAGACCGGCACCCTGACCGAAGGAAAACCAAAATTTGACAGCGTTGTTGCATCACCGGGTTTCACCGAAGACGAGGTGTTGCGTCTGGCGGCCAGCCTCGACCAAGGCAGCGAGCACCCCTTGGGCGACGCCATTGTCAACGCCGCCAAAGAGCGCAAGCTGGCGCTCGACAAGGTCGATGCCTTTGAATCCAGCACCGGCATTGGTGTGCGGGGCAGCGTCGGTGGCAAGGCATTGGCCCTGGGCAACACGGCGCTGATGTCCCAACTGGGTGTGGCCGTGGAGCCGCTGACCGCGCGGGCTGAGGCCTTGCGTGCTTCAGGGGCCAGCGTGATGTTCCTTGCGGTGGATGGCCGCAGCGCTGGTTTGCTTGCCGTGTCAGATCCCATCAAGGCCAGCACACAAGAAGCATTGGCCGCGCTGAAGGCTGCGGGCATACGTGTGATCATGGCCACCGGTGACGGCCTGACGACGGCGAAAGCAGTCGCCGCCAAGTTGGGCATTGACGAGGTCCATGGCGAAGTAAAACCTGCCGACAAATTGGAAATGGTGAGCAAGTTGCAGCAGGAGGGCCGCATTGTCGCCATGGCCGGGGACGGCATCAACGACGCTCCGGCGCTGGCCAAAGCCGATGTCGGCGTGGCCATGGGAACGGGTACCGACGTGGCGATGAGCAGCGCCCAGGTGACCTTGGTAAAAGGCGACCTGCGCGGCATCGCCCAGGCGCGCATCATCTCGCAGGAGACTATTGCCAACATGAAGCAGAACCTGGGCTTCGCCTTCATCTACAACGCCCTGGGTGTGCCCCTGGCTGCGGGCGTGTTGTTCCCATTCACCGGGTGGCTGCTGTCCCCCATGATCGCGGCGCTGGCGATGGGTTTGAGTTCGGTGTCGGTGATCAGCAATGCGCTGCGCCTGCGGGGCGTGAAATCTCCACTGCCGCCCGTATCACCCTGACCCCACTGATCGCCCTTTATGGACATTTTCGCGCATGCCTTGTGGACGGGCGTCGGGATGACCCTGGCACATAGGCGCAAACCAATCCCAACGCGCACTGTGGTCCTGACCGTGGGGCTGGCCACGGTGCCCGACCTGTTGCATTTGCTGCCACTCATCGGCTGGTGGTTGGCGGGAGACGGCTCGCTCGCCGCCGTGCAGGCCTATGCAGTCGCCGCGCCGGGGCAGGAGCCGCAGTTGCCGCCGCTGGTCAATCTGTGGTCCCACCACCTGCACTGCATAACGCACAGTGCCGTCGTGGCCGGCGCCCTCACAATGCTGCTATGGGCGGTTCTGCGCTCACTTTGGCTACCGTTGCTGGGTTGGTGGTCACACATCGTCATCGACCTGTTCACCCATTCGGCGGACTATTACCCGGTGCAGGTGCTGTACCCGCTGAGCGAACGCAGCTTCAACGGACTGGCCTGGAACACGCCGTGGTTTCTGCTGCTGAACTA
>JANMCB010000277.1:0-1866 GCA_031360805.1 Rhodoferax sp. | reverse complement strand
GCGCCTGAGCATCAAGGTTGAGCAAAAAGGCTACACCCTGGTCCCCATCAACCTGCACTGGAAAACCGGCAAGGTGAAATGTGAGATCGCCCTGGCCAAAGGCAAGGCCGAGCACGACAAACTCGACACCATCAAGGACCGCGAAGGCAAGCGCGAGGTGGACCGGGCGATGAAGGAGCGCAAGCGCTGATGGCTCTGTAGACTTAGATTGCTATATATTAAATAGCTAACTATATATACAATACGAGGGCTAGAGTGCTATTTGTTTGACTTTATTGAGAAAAACACTGTTTTGAGACCATAATAAACCCAATTTGGGTATATTGGCCTTCATTTGGAGCCCTTTTTCAGTTCCGTCTAAAGATGCCGCAAAGGGTGCGTCTGCGTCGTCCACGGGCTATCAAAAAATGGCGCGACCATCTCGGGGGTGATTTCCTCAAGCTTTGGCGGGCTCCAGCGCGGCGTGCGGTCTTTGTCAATCGCCTGTGCGCGAATGCCTTCTACGGTTTCGCTTTGCGCGGGCGACTTGCCCAGGTGCTTGGGGTTGAAGCAGTGGTGAACCATGTCGCGCTCCATGCGCAGGTCGCTGGCTAAACTCATGCCGCGCGCGCGCCGAATTTGAGTCAGGGTGACGTTCAGCAGCAGTGGTGAGCGTTGGCGCAGCTTCGCCAAGGTGTCCAGCGCCCACGCACTGCCGTCGGCCTGCAACGCCTGCACGATGGCGTTGACCGAATCCAATGCGAAGAATGGATCGACCAAGGCCCGCGCGCGATCGGTGTGGTCCCGCAGCACAACCCGATGGGCGGCGACCAACTGCTGGATCGCGGCGAGTGACGCCACCGGCAGGTCGGCCAGACCTTGCCACAGCGGCGCCAGGCTGGATGAATCGACCACGCCATCGGCCAGCCCAAAGGCCACCGCATCGCCCTTTGACACGAAGTCCCCAGTCAACGCGAGCCACTCGCCGATGTGGCCCGGGCAGCGGCTTAAAAAGTAGCCGCCACCGACGTCGGGGAACAGGCCAATCAGCGTCTCGGGCATGGCCATTTTGGTGTGTTCGGTCACCAGGCGAATCGTCATGCCCTGTGACAGGCCCATGCCGCCACCCATGACGATGCCGTCCATGAATGCGACGGTCGGTTTTGGGTAGTGGTGGATCAAATGGTTCAGCGAATATTCTTCGGTGAAGAAGTCTTCCAGCTCGGGGTTGCCAGCAAGCACCGCCTGGTGAAAGAACCGGATGTCGCCGCCCGCGCAAAAGGCACCAAACGGCCCTGCTTTGGACATGCCGCGCATGGCAACGGCTTGCACGGCGTCGTTGTCGCGCCACTCCAGCAGGCAGCGGGTGATGCCGCGAATCATGCCCAGCGACAGCGCGTTGAGCGCCGCCGGCCGGTTCAACGAAATGAACCCGACGCGGCCTTGAATTTCGGCAATGATTGGGTCGGTTAGGGGGAGATTGACCGCAGAGTTATGAGACATGTTGACAGCGTGTTACGCCATGAAGCCGGAATGCCGTGCAGTGTAGTTGTCAAGCTGGGTCACAAAGTCTGCTAAAACTAAACCTGCAGGTTAATTTTTGATCCAAAAGGCACGGTTTTCGGGATAAATGTCAATGATATTGGGATCTAGCCCTAGTATTATATAAATAGTTTGCTATATATAATGTAGCATCTACAATCTGAATCATCACCCCACGCTGCGGTCACGCAAACTTTCAAAAATGCCCTGCTTATCCCAATCAGACCGTGGCTGAAACCGTTCTCAGACTCCATCAGATCACCAAGCGCTTTGGCAGCCTTGTCGCCAACGACGCAATTTCGCTGGAACTTCAGGGCGGAGAAGTTCTGGCGTTGTTGGGGGAGA
>JANMCB010000267.1:0-18522 GCA_031360805.1 Rhodoferax sp. | reverse complement strand
GGGAACGGCGCTGGACAACCTGGCCTCGTGGCGCATGGTGACGCCTGAGGCCAAGTGGCTGCAGGTGACGCGCCTGAACCACAACATGGGCAAGATTCACGACGCGCCCATGGCCAGCTTCAAGCTTGAGTATTTCAGCGCCGACGGCAAAACGCTGGAGCGAACTGAACAGTTGGACGTCGCTGGCAAAACCTTCCGCAAAGAGGGCCTGGGCAAGGACGTGACGGACAAATTCTTGAGCGGCCTGCCCGGCATTCAGAAGGAAGGCTGTGATGGCCTGATCACCAGCGCGCGCTGGGTGGTGCACAAAATGCCGGCGCATGTGCGTACGGTGTGCCTGGAGTTTTTTGGCAATGCCAAAGACGCGGTGCCCAGCATTGTGGAAATCAAGGATTTCATGTTCGCTGAAGCGGCGCGTTCGGGTGTCCTGCTGGCGGGTCTGGAACATCTGGATGACCGGTATTTGAAGGCAGTGGGTTACGCGACCAAGTCCAAACGTGCTGTCACCAGTTCGTCCGGCCTGCCCAAAATGGCGCTATTTGGCGACATTGCCGGGGACGACGCCGACGCCGTTGCGCGCGCCACGTCAGAGGTCGTGCGCATTGCGAATTCGCGCAATGGCGAAGGCTTCATCGCCATTAGCCCGGAGGCGCGCAAGAAGTTCTGGCTGGACCGCAAACGCACCGCAGCCATCAGCAAGCACACGAACGCGTTCAAGATCAACGAAGATGTGGTGATCCCGCTGCCGCGCATGGCCGAATACACCGACGGCATTGAGCGCATCAACATCGAACTGAGCCTGCAAAACAAGATCAAACTGTGCGATGCGCTGACAGAATTTTTGGCCAAAGGCAATTTGCCACTGGGCAAACACGACGATTTGAATGAGGTTGCCTCGCCGGATTTGCTGGCGGAGCGGGTGGCGCAAGCGCTGGCCCTGATTGCCGACGTTCGCGGCTTGTGGGCTGGCTGGCTCAAAGGCGTGGACGCGCTGTTCCCGCAGTTGCAGGACCACAGCCTGCGCGCCAGCTGGAAAACCCAGCTTCGCGCGCCGCTGGCCGGCATTTTCAGCGGCGCAGCGTTCAAGCCGATTCTGGACGAGTGCAGCGCCGTGCATAAAAAAGTGCTCAAGGGCCGCGTTTGGGCGGCGCTGCACATGCACGCCGGCGACGGCAACGTGCACACCAACTTGCCGGTCAACAGTGACGACTACGAGATGCTGCAATCGGCCCATGAGGCGGTCAAACGCATCATGGCGCTGGCCCGTTCGCTGGACGGCGTGATCTCGGGCGAACATGGCATTGGCATCACCAAGCTGGAGTTTTTGAGTGATGAAGAATTGCGGCCGTTTGCCGAGTACAAGCAGCGGATTGACCCCGACGGGCGTTTCAACAAAGGTAAATTGCTCCGAAATACGGAGCAAACTATGAATGCAGGAAAAGGGCTAGAGGCCGATTTTGCAAAAGGCGATTCGCCGCTGGGCCGCCCCGAGGCGAATCAGCCACCTCGGGGGGCAGCGACCCGCGAAGCGGCGCAGCGTGGGGGTGTCATCCACGCCGACCTGACCAACGCCTACACCCCCAGCTTTGGCCTGATGGGCCATGAGTCACTGATCATGCAGCAGTCAGACATTGGCGCGATTGCGGATTCGGTCAAAGACTGCCTGCGCTGCGGCAAGTGCAAACCAGTCTGCGCCACGCACGTGCCGCGCGCCAACCTGCTGTACAGCCCGCGCAATAAAATCCTCGCCACGTCGCTGCTGGTGGAAGCCTTTTTGTACGAAGAGCAAACCCGCCGGGGCATCAGCGTGCGGCACTGGCAGGAGTTTGAGGACGTGGCCGACCACTGCACGGTGTGCCACAAGTGCCTGTCGCCATGCCCGGTGGACATCGACTTTGGCGAAGTCTCGATGAACATGCGCAATCTGTTGCGCAAGATGGGGCAAAAATCGTTCCGGCCCGGTAATGCGCTGGCCATGACGTTTTTGAACGCCACCAGCCCGCAAACCATCAAGCTGATGCGCACCGCCATGGTCGGCATCGGTTTCAAAGCCCAGCGCCTGGCGAATCAGGTGCTGCGCATTGCGGCGAAAAAGCAGACCGCTGCGCCGCCCGCCACGCTGGGTGCTGCGCCCATCAAAGAGCAGATCATCCACTTCATCAACAAGAAGATGCCGGGCGGTTTACCCAAGAAAACAGCGCGTGCACTCCTGGACATTGAAGACGGCGATTACGTGCCCATCATCCGCAACCCGAAGACCACCACCGGCGAGACCGAGGCGGTGTTTTACTTTCCCGGCTGCGGCTCGGAGCGCTTGTTCAGTCAGGTGGGACTGGCCACCCAGGCGATGTTGTGGCATGCCGGCGTGCAGACGGTGTTACCACCGGGTTATTTGTGCTGCGGCTATCCGCAGCGCGGCAGCGGTCAGTTTGACAAGGCCGAGAAGATCATCACCGACAACCGCGTGCTGTTCCACCGTGTTGCCAATACCTTGAATTACCTGGACATCAAAACCGTCGTGGTGAGCTGCGGCACCTGTTACGACCAGTTGCAGGGTTACGAGTTCGACAAAATCTTCCCCGGCTGCCGCATCATCGACATCCACGAGTACCTGTTGGAGAAGAACATCACCTTGACCGCCCAGACCGGGGCGGGCGGCGGCTACCTGTACCACGACCCCTGCCATAGCCCGATGAAGCTGCAGGACCCGATGAAAACGGTGAAAGCGCTAGTGGGTGACAACGTGCTGAAGAATGAGCGGTGTTGTGGTGAGTCGGGCACGCTGGGCGTGACGCGGCCCGACATTTCCACGCAAGTCCGCTTTCGCAAGGAAGAGGAGTTGCGCAAGGGCGAAACCGAGTTGCGCGCGCTTGTCGCCAGTGCGCCAGCCAACGCCTCCGCCGTAGAGCCGCCCAAGGCCAATATCAAGATATTGACCAGTTGCCCAAGCTGCCTGCAGGGGCTGAGCCGCTACGGCAATGACCTTCAAAACGGCCTGCTGGAGGCGGATTACATCGTGGTCGAAATGGCCAACCAGATCCTGGGCGATGACTGGATGCCCCAATACGTGGCCGCTGCCAACAGTGGCGGCATTGAGCGGGTTCTGGTCTAGTCGGCTGCGCGGAAAATGTCCGATATCTCTGACCCCGGTTGTTGGTAATTTGCTATTATATAGGTAGCAAACTATTTATATAATACGAGGGCTATAGCCGTATTTCGTCGATATTTTGATGATTTTCAGGCTCTGGGTTCTAAAAATTAACCTGAGGGTTAATTTTTTTGCCTGAAAATTGGATTAAAACCCGCAACAGCGATGCAAAACGGGCATTTGTGTGACGCAGTACCAATGTCTTTGCAACAGAACACTTCACACTGAGCCCGTTGTGATTTAATTGTTGGTCAAGAAACTGTTGCGTCCGCAGCGCAGTTTTCAAAGCGGGGGAATCGATATGCCAGGTCATCCGTCTCGGGGCAATGTCTACCAATGTGTCTGCAGCCTGGTGTTGGGCGCAATTCCCAGCACCGGCGCAGGGCAAACCACTGGGTTGACCTACAACCATTCCCTGGCCTCAACTGGCGGTTACCGCAGTTATGTGGGGATCAGGCTGGACGACAAGCTGATCAATGCCGCCGACATCAACGGTGTTGGGGTGCAGGTGTCCCGCCGCAGCCGCCCTTTGACCCTGGGCTATACCGCACGGGTTGAAACTGACACGTCGGTTTGGGGCTACAACGCGGATGTTGCGTTCAATCTGGGTGGTCGCGACAACACGCTGGCCGCGTACATGGCAGAAGACGCCAGAAGCACCAACAGCCGCTGGCGTGCCTTGCGTGGTAGTGGCAACTACCTGACGACTTTTGGCCGCGGCTGGTTATGGAGCGTTAAAGGTCAATTTCAGTACAGCCCGGATGCGCTGACATCGGGTGAGCAGTTTGGACTCGGCGGCATATCGTCGGTGCGCGGCACGTCAGAGCGACCGCTCTTGGCAGACAGCGGCCTGTTTGCGTCGTCAGAAATCAGCACGCGGGAAATTGTGCCGGGGCTGCGGTTTCTGGGTTTTGTCGATGCGGGCTGGCTCTACAACAACAACCCGAATGGCAACCCGAAGCCCGCCAATGACAGCTTGAGCAGCGTGGGTTTGGGTTTGCGTTATTCTTCGCCAGCGGGTTTTGCCGTGTCGGCCGATTTTGGCCGCGTCGTCGGTGCCAGCGTGTTGCCCTTTGTGGTCAACTCGGGAATCCCACAGATTGGCGACCAAAGGCTTCACATCAACTTTTCAACCCGGTTTTGACGGCGGGTTTGCCAGCGTGTGAAGTAGAAGGCGCCAAAAACTGTCGCGCCGCAGTCAGGTTGACGGCGGCCAAAACTTATTTAATTTCAGGTGGTTCAACATGGCAGGTTTGCAGTCGGGTGCGCCCACACCGCAGGATTTGACGGTTCACAGCCATTCGAAAGTGCTCGAAGTCAGTTTTTCTGACGGCGCGCGGTTTCGAATTCCGTTCGAGCTGATGCGGGTCTATTCGCCGTCGGCAGAGGTCCAGGGGCACGGGCCGGGGCAGGAGGTGCTGCAAACCGGCAAGCGCGAAGTCGGCCTGTCGTCGCTGGAGCCGGTTGGCAATTACGCGGTACAGCCCTCCTTCTCGGATGGGCATACCTCTGGTATCTTTTCCTGGGAGTACCTGTACTTTCTGGGCTCCCAACAGGAAAAACTATGGGCCGATTACACAGCCCGCCTGTTGGCAGCCGGTGCCAACCGCGATGCTCCGATGATCGACAAAGAAGGTCATGCCTGTGCCAGTCATTAGGCCACTTCATCGGATTCGCGGCATATTCCTTAAAGCGCACAGGGTTGTCCTGCGCCCAGCAGGTTTAAAGGCTAGAGTCTGCGCATATGAAATCCACCCATTTCGGTTTTGAGTCAGTCGAGCCAGCCGCCAAAGCTGGTCGTGTACGGGGCGTGTTTGACTCGGTCGCGCCCAAGTACGACCTGATGAACGACCTGATGTCGATGGGCATGCATCGCGCCTGGAAGGCCTACACGGTGATGGTGGCCAATGTGCGCGAAGGGTTCCAGGTGCTTGACATCGCCGGCGGCACGGGCGACCTTGCACTGGCGTTTTCCACGAAGGTTGGCAAGTCGGGCCGTGTTGTTCATACTGACATCAACGAATCGATGCTCAGTACCGGGCGCGACCGGCTGGTGGATGCGGGCGTTTCATTGCCCACGCTGGTGTGCGATGCTGAAAAACTGCCGTTTGCGGACGGCCACTTTGACATCGTCAGCGTTGCGTTCGGTCTTCGCAACATGACAAACAAGGATGCGGCATTGAGCGAGATGAACCGCGTTCTCAAGCCTGGCGGCAAATTAATGGTGCTCGAGTTCTCGAAAGTCGCAAAACCGCTGGAAAAACCCTATGACTGGTACTCGTTCAAAGTATTACCATTGCTGGGGAAATGGGTGGCGGGTGACGATGCAAGTTACCGCTATCTGGCAGAATCAATTCGCATGCACCCCGGGCAAGCCGAATTAAAAACCATGATGCAGCAAGCTGGTTTCGGGCATGTGGACTATCACAACCTGACTGGTGGCCTGGTGGCACTGCACGTTGGCATCAAGTGCTGAGGGTTGGGTGGCGAGGTTGACATTGCGCGTACGGTCACTTGAGTTTTGAGTTTTTGGTCTTATCTTTTCGGTCTGATTGTTTGTTTGGAGGCAATATGAAAATTTGGAGCTTTATCCTCGCGGCTACTCTGGCGCTGTCCGGTATCAGTGCTGAGGCCGCGAAACGCCTTGGCGGCGGCAAGTCGGTTGGGCAGCAGTCCAGCAACGTGACCAAGCGGGACGCGGCACCTGCATCGCCAAGTAACGCAACGCAGGCTGCGCCTGGCGCTGGTGCTGCTGCGGCTGCGGCCCCCAAGAAGCCTTGGGGAGCGATGCTGGGCGGTCTGGCGGCAGGTTTGGGCTTGGCCTGGCTTGCCAGCAGCCTGGGGTTGGGTGCGGCCTTTGGCAACATCCTGATGTTTGGTCTGTTGGCACTGGCCATCATGATGGCGGTGGGCTGGTTCATGCGCAAACGCGCTGCGGCCAACGCGAACAACGACAATGGACGCGCGGCATCCAACTCCCCGTTTGCGTTTCAAGGCGCAGGCACAGGCGGCGCACCCGTTACCACACCCAAACCTTACAACCCCGAGAACGTCGGCAACGACTCATCCGCCCGGCCGTTTGAGCGCAGCAATGTGGGATCTCTGGAGGGCAACCTTCAGCCATCGGGTTCCATGATTGGTGCGGGCCTGTCGGGTTCGCAGAATTGGGGTGTGCCTGCCGATTTTGATTCCGAAGGCTTCCTCAAGGCGGCCAAAGCCAACTTCGTGACGCTGCAGGCCGCTTGGGACAAGTCAGACATCAGCGCGCTTCGCGTCATGATGACGGACACCATGCTCAAGGAAATCCAGACCCAGCTCAATGAACGTGAAGTTCACACCGGCGGCCCGGTAAACCAGACGGACGTGGTCATGATCGACGCCAAGCTGCTTGGCATTGAAGACCTTGGCAACGACTACATGGCCAGCGTCGAGTTCTCCGGCATGATCCGCGAGGAGCCCTCAGCCGGCCCGAGCCCGTTCCGCGAAGTCTGGAACATGACCAAACCCAAGAGTGGCAGCAGCGGCTGGCTCGTGGCAGGCGTCCAGGCGCTGCAATAGCCTGGTGCGGCCCGTATGAGCCCGCTACGGCGGGCGGCGGGTTACAGGCGCTCTAGAATCGGGGACTATGGCAACACAGTCCCCTTTTTCATTGCTGAACGGTTTCTTGGGTGCAGGCAAATCGGGGCCAGGGCTCACACCGCCCGATTGGGCTGTCGACGAAATCCGCCGGCGCATCGTGCTGCTACTCAACCACGTGTTGATGCAGGAAAACGAGGCCATGGTTCGGCTGGCGCGCCAGAAGGGGCGCGTGGTCATGATCAACTGGCGTGTGTTGACCCTGAAACTGATCGCAACCCCGGCTGGCCTGCTGGACGTGGCGTCAGCGGACGCTCTGCCCGATCTGACCTTGGCTTTGACGCAGGAATCACCGCTTGACATCGCCATGGCGCTGCTGAAGGGTGAAAAGCCCACGGTACGCATAGAGGGCGACGTGCAGCTCGCCGCCGAAGTGAACTGGCTGGCCGATCACGTCCGATGGGACATTGAAGACGACCTGGCGCGGATCATTGGCGATATGCCAGCACGGACTTTGGGCCAGATCGCTGACCGCATGCGCGATGCCGTGCGCAGGTTTGCAGCGCCCCGCAGCACTGGCGCCGCGGATGCCGCTGGCAGAAACCCGTCTTCATGACGCGACTCTATCGGGGCGTCTATATTGTCTGGATCGTGCTGCGGTACGGGCTTGACGAACTGGTCCTGACCAGTTTTCAAAAGCCGTGGCTGGCGGTAATTGCCCGGGTTGTAACTTTTGGGCGGCGCCTGGACGCACCTCGCGGCCAACGCTTGCGCGAAGCACTGGAGCGGCTGGGCCCGATCTTCGTCAAATTTGGCCAGGTGCTCTCAACCCGGCGCGACCTGATGCCGCTGGATGTCGCCGACGAATTGGCACGCTTGCAGGACCGAGTGCCGCCGTTTGGTTCTGATGTTGCAGTGGCCATCATCGAGCGCGCGTTTGGCAAGCCGGTTGACCAGATTTTTGCATCGTTTGAACGTGAACCGGTAGCAAGTGCGTCCATTGCGCAAGTTCACTTTGCCACGCTGCTGGACCGACATGGCGTAGAGCGGGAAGTAGCTGTGAAGGTGCTGCGCCCGGGAATGCTCAAGGCGATAGAAAAAGACCTCAGCCTGATGCGCATGATGGCAGGCTGGGTTGATGGCCTGTCGTCCGATGGCAAGCGCCTCAAGCCCAGGGAAGTAGTCGCCGAATTTGACAAATACCTGCACGATGAACTCGATCTGGTGCGCGAGGCCTCCAGCGCCGCACAACTGCGCCGCAATATGGCCGGACTGGATCTGGTGCTGATTCCCGAAATGTATTGGGACTTTTGCACCACCGATGTCATTGTGATGGAGCGCATGAACGGCATTCCGATCAGTCAGGTCGATAAATTGCGGGAAGTGGGTGTTGACATTCCCAAGTTGGCGCGTGACGGTGTCACACTTTTCTTCACACAAGTGTTTCGCGACGGCTTTTTTCATGCTGACATGCACCCTGGCAATATTCAGGTGAGTGTTGCGCCTGCAACCTTTGGTCGGTACATATCGTTGGATTTCGGAATTGTTGGCACCTTGACCGAAGTTGACAAGGAATATCTGGCACAAAATTTCACAGCCTTCTTCCGGCGCGACTACAAGCGCGTGGCCGAGTTGCACATCGAATCAGGCTGGGTCCCCTCTGGAACCCGGGTTGACGAGCTGGAAAGTGCCATCCGTTCGGTCTGTGAGCCATTTTTTGACCGCCCACTGAAGGAAATATCGCTGGGATTGGTGCTGATGCGGCTGTTTCAAACGTCACGCCGGTTTCAAGTGGAGATTCAGCCCCAACTGGTGTTGTTGCAAAAAACCTTGCTCAACATTGAGGGTCTTGGCCGACAGCTTGACCCCGAACTGGACCTCTGGAACAGCGCCAAGCCATTTCTGGAAAAGTGGATGCTGGAGCAGGTCGGGCCTCAGAAGCTGGTCAATCAGCTCAAGGATCAGGCGCCTCGCTATGCCACGCTATTGCCAGAATTGCCGCGCCTGTTGCATGACTTCCTGAAACAGCGCCCAGGCAGCCAGCAGCGGCAGCTTGAAGAATTGCTGGCAGAGCAGAAACGGACCAATAAACTGCTGCAGGCCCTCATGTATGCCTTGATCGGATTTGCGCTGGGGCTGGTGGTCATGCAAATGGTCGTTCGGGTCCGTGTCTTCTAACACCATGCTTTGGGCTCGCGCCTTATTTTGGGCTCGCGCCTTATAATTGAAGGCTTTGCGTCTTGCAAAGCATCAATTCAATCAATCCCCAGCGCCATGCCAATTTACGCCTACAAATGTGAAGTTTGCGGTCACGCCAAAGACGTTCTGCAAAGAATGTCGGACCCGCTCTTGACGGACTGCCCGGCTTGCGGCGCGCCCGCTTTCAAGAAGCAGTTGACCGCAGCCGGCTTTCAGCTCAAGGGGTCGGGCTGGTACGTCACCGATTTCAAGGGCGGCGCTGCACCATCTTCAGCAGTTGCCGGTGACAAGTCAGAGTCAGGCGATACCCCGAAAGTGGACGCAAAAGTTGACGCCAAGGCGGACAGCAGCTCCACTGACAGCAAAACGGCCGCAAAGTCAGATGCAAAGTCTGAAACCAAATCGACGCCGGCTCCTGAAACCAAAGCAGCCTCCAAGCCGGAAACCAAAACGGGATCAGGTTCCGGGTCAACGCCAGCCAGTACAAGCTAGGTCAGATATTTCCCATGCAATCCCTACGTAAATGGCTGTTGGCGGGTTTGTTGGTGATCGTGCCGATTGCCATCACGGTTTGGGTGCTCGAGTGGATCGTCAGCACGCTTGACAAGACGCTGCTGATCCTGCCGGGCAACTGGCATCCCGACAAGCTCCTCGGCATTCACATCCCGGGTTTTGGCGTGTTGCTTGCGCTTGCAATTTTGCTGATCCTGGGCGCGACGGCGAGCAATTTTTTTGGCAACAAGCTGGTCAACTGGTGGCATGCGCTGCTGAACCGGATTCCGGTGGTGCGCTCGATCTATTCGGGCGTCAAACAGGTATCCGACACGCTTTTTTCCGAGTCCGGCAATGCCTTTAGAAAAGCAGTTCTGGTGCAATGGCCGCGTGAAGGTCTGTGGACCATTGCGTTTGTCACCGGCGCGCCAGGCGGCGACGCTGCCCACCATCTGCGTGGTGACTACCTTAGCCTGTATGTGCCTACAACCCCGAACCCGACCGGCGGTTATTTCGTGATGGCAAGAACCAGTGAATGCATCGAGCTCAAAATGAGCGTGGATGAGGCGCTGAAATACATTGTCTCGATGGGTGTGGTGGTGCCAGATTCGCACTACCAGTCGTTGATCAAATAACCAATCTGATTTCAAAAGAGTAATTTATGGCCATGCGTTCCCACTATTGCGGTCTCGTGACCGAAGCCTTGATGGGCCAACAAGTCTCACTGTGCGGCTGGGTCAACCGGCGGCGCGACCATGGAGGCGTCATCTTTGTGGATTTGCGGGACCGCGAAGGCTATGTGCAGGTGGTTTGTGACCCGGACCGTGCCGACATGTTCAAGACCGCCGAGGGATTGCGCAACGAGTTCTGTGTACAGGTCAAAGGCCTGGTGCGCGCGAGACCCGATGGCACCGCCAACGAGTCGCTCAAGAGCGGCAAAATTGAAGTGCTGTGCCACGAGCTGGTTGTGCTCAACCCGTCGGTAACCCCGCCGTTTCAGCTGGACGATGAGAACCTGTCCGAAACAACGCGCCTTACGCACCGCGTTCTTGACTTGCGTCGCCCCTATATGCAGAACAACCTGATGCTTCGATACCGCGTGTCGATGGAAGTGCGCAAGTTTCTGGATGCCAACGGTTTTGTCGACATTGAAACGCCGATGTTGACCAAATCGACACCCGAAGGTGCGCGCGATTACCTGGTGCCCAGCCGTGTGCATGACGGCATGTTCTTTGCGCTTCCGCAAAGCCCTCAGCTTTTCAAGCAGTTGCTCATGGTCGCAGGCTTTGACCGCTACTACCAGATCACCAAATGCTTCCGGGATGAAGATTTGCGAGCAGACCGGCAGCCCGAATTCACACAGATCGATATAGAAACCTCGTTCCTGGAAGAAGAAGAAATTCGCGCCATGTTCCAGGGCATGATCACCACCGTCTTCAAGAACGCAATTCAGGTTGACTTGGGTGAGTTCCCCGTCATGACTTATCAGCAGGCCATGCACCTGTACGGCTCTGACAAGCCAGACTTGCGGGTAAAGCTTGAATTCACGGAAGTGACTGACGTGATGAAAGACGTCGATTTCAAGGTGTTTGCAGGGGCTGCCAACCTGAAGGGCGGTCGCGTGGTCGCGCTGCGCGTTCCAGGTGGCGCCAACGAAGCGGGCGGGCTGAGCCGTGGCGACATCGATGCTTACGCAGAATTCGTCAAAATTTACGGCGCCAAAGGGCTGGCTTACATCAAGGTCAACGAGCTGGCGGCCGGTCGCGAGGGCATGCAGAGCCCAATTGTCAAGAACATCCACGACCAGGCACTGAATGCGGTTTTACAGAGAACCTGTGCACAGGACGGCGACCTCATCTTCTTTGGTGCCGACAAGGAAAAGATTGTCAACGATGCAATGGGAGCCCTGCGCGTCAAAATTGGTCACAGCGAGTTTGGCAAGAAAAACGGCCTGTTCGAGAAAGGCTGGCGTCCGATGTGGGTGGTCGACTTCCCGATGTTCGAGTATGACGAAGACGCCAAGCGGTACACCGCCACCCACCATCCCTTCACGGCGCCCAAAGACGGTCATGAAGACTGGATGGTGACGGCTCCGGAGAAATGCATTTCCAAGGGTTATGACATGGTTTTGAATGGCTGGGAAATGGGCGGTGGATCGGTGCGGATCCACAGGGCGGACGTGCAGCAAAAAGTGTTTGATGCGCTCAAGATTTCTCCCGAAGAAGCGCAGGAAAAATTCGGGTTCCTCCTCGACGCATTGCAGTACGGTGCGCCACCGCATGGCGGGTTGGCGTTCGGCCTGGACCGCATTGTGACCATGATGACGGGAGCAGAATCCATCCGCGATGTGATCGCCTTTCCCAAAACCCAGCGCGCCCAATGTCTGCTCACGCAGGCCCCAAGCCCGGTGGACGAGAAACAGTTGCGCGAGCTTCACATCAAGTTGCGCGGAAGTGATTTGGCCAAGGCGGCCTGATCGGCAACTTGTCCTTGGCCCTTGAGGGGTTGTCGGGCCAATCCCGTCTTGGGGCAAAATGAAAGGGCGCTGTCGTGGCGCCCTTTTTCATTCCATGAGTCGCCCCGTCAAAATTCCACAATCCGTTTTGGTTGTCATTTACACGCCGGATCTGGATGTGCTTCTGATCAAACGGGCCGACACCAAGGTGGATGGCGAAGAATTCTGGCAATCTGTCACAGGCAGCAAGGACTGCGTGGCTGAAGGTTTTCCTGAAACCGCGGTGCGCGAGGTGCAGGAAGAGACAGGCATTGTTTGCGGACCAGGCTCCACGCTTGCCAAATCCCTGGTCGACTGGCGGCTTGAGAACGTTTACGACATCTATCCCCGCTGGCTGCACCGCTATGCAGTGGGTGTCACGCGAAATACCGAGCACCTGTTTGGGCTGCAAGTCCCGGTTGCCACTGAAGTCAGGCTAAATCCGGCCGAGCACACTGAATTCAAATGGCTGCCCTGGGTTGAAGCCGCCCGGCAATGCTATTCTGCTTCCAACGCCGAAGCGATTTTGCTGCTTCCCAAGTTCATTAACCCTTGACTGGTTTTGCCCACGCATGACTCCACCCTCTGACGTATTGCGCGTTGCCACCTACAACATTCACAAAGGCGTGCAGGGGATCGGACCGCGCAAACGGCTCGAGATACACAACCTGGGGCATGCCGTCGAGCAGCTCGATGTGGACATCGTGTGTCTCCAGGAGGTCCGCAAAGTGCACCGGCGCCAAGCCATGCACTTCAACCAATGGCCCGATATGGCGCAAGCGGATTTTCTGGCGCCGGAGGGCTATGAAGCAATCTACCGCACCAATGCTGTCACCCGCCATGGGGAGCATGGAAATGCCATGCTGTCGCGCTGGCCTGTGGTTGCCCATCAGCATGAAGACATGTCGGACCACCGGTTCGAGCAGCGGGGTCTGCTGCATTCAGAGGTGACATTTCATGGGGTCAGCATTCACGTTCTGGTGCTCCACCTGGGCCTGATTCATGCCAGCCGCCAGCGACAGATTGCACAGGTGTTGCGCTTTATCGAGCGCGAGGTCCCAGCTTCTGCGCCATTGATCGTTGCCGGCGACTTCAACGACTGGGGCTCGGTGGTTCAACGCGCACTGGCGCCCATGAAGTTGGTGGCGTTCCAGGAGGCACGGTACCCCACTTACCCATCCCGACTGCCACTTGTTCAACTCGACTATATCTACGCGCGCGGCTTGCGACCCACTGCCGTGCATGTCCCAAGCGGGCGCATCTGGGGACGCATGTCCGATCATCTTCCGCTGATTGGCGAATTCACGCTGACCCGGTGAACACGCCTGTTTGCTGACGATTTGACGATGGTTGCTCCCAAGTCACCCACCCAGCTTCTGGATGGCCACACCGTTCGGCTGTTGCAGGGTGGACAGGAGTTCTTTCCGGCTCTTGTACGCGCCATGGACCGGGCAAGGCATGAAATTCGGCTGGAAACCTACATCTTCAACCTGGACGCTTCAGGCGTCATGGTTGCCGATGCGTTGGTGCAGGCGGCATCGCGCGGGGTCAGCGTCTATCTTGTGGTGGATGGCGCAGGCACTCCCGAGTTGCCCACCGAACTCACAGCAAGGTTTGATGCAGCGGGCGTTCAATGGCGGATTTTCTCGAGGTTGGGCGGGATCGGATGGCTGGTTCCCAGCCGTTGGCGACGCCTGCACCGCAAGTTGTGCGCCATTGACGGATACATCGCATTTTGTGGTGGCATCAACGTGCTGGATGATTTTTATGATCCCAACCACGGCACTCTGGGTTCGCCCCGTTTCGATTTTTCAATTGAAATTTATGGCCCCCTGGTGCGCGATGTCACTGAAACCATGACGCAGTTCTGGTGGCGCTTGAAGGCTGCGAAGAATACCCGCGAACTGGATTTTCCGTCCGCCTGGGCGGCACTTCAAGCCGCAGTCCGGGCCAGCCGCCATCGCGGGGAAGACGCGCCAGCAGCCGGTCAACCGGGCGCTCCCGCCGCTTTGCCGACCGCCAAAGCGGCGTTGGTCCTTCGCGACAACTTTCGCATGCGCACCCGTATTGAGGCTTCCTATCGCAAAGCGATCGGCGAAGCGCGTTCAGAAATCATCATTGCCAACGCTTACTTTGTGCCGGGCGCGCGTTTGCGTCACGCGCTGATTCGCGCTGCCAAACGCGGGGTGCGGGTGCGGTTGCTGTTGCAGGGGCGGTATGAATACTTCATGCAGTTCCACGCGGCACGTCCCGTGTTTGGCGCTCTCCTGGACGCGGGTGTCGAAATCCACGAATATGCAGCCAGTTTTCTACATGCCAAGGTGGCGGTGATCGACAGCCTGTGGGTCACAGTGGGTTCGAGTAACCTGGACCCGTTGAGCCTGCTCCTGGCCAGGGAAGCCAATGTGGTTGTGGTTGACGCCGCGTTTGCCGAGGACTTGCGCCAGCGCCTGGACTCTGCCATGCAATTGAGTGGACAGTCGATGGATGCAAAAAAGTACGCCAGTCGCCCTAGGCGGCAGAGGCTGCTGGACTGGCTCGCCTTCGGCTTGATGCGGCTGATGTTGTTCCTGACCGGAAGGCGCTACTAAATGAGTAGCTCGTTTGGACGATTTGACAGGTGCCAGACGCCAATAACCTTAAAAATCCAGGCCTGTTAAGATTGAGGCATGCTCATGAAAACTGACTCTCCCACACCCCAAGTTGACGTCGATTCCGGGGTTCCCATGTCCGTCAAGATCCGGGAACGCTTGCAGGCTGCCCGCAAGCGCTTCAACGCCAATGACAATATTGCAGAATTTGTTCAAGCCGGAGACCTTGAACGGCTGCTCGATGAAGTCGAGGTCAAGATGCAGGGCGTTCTTGACAGCCTGGTGATTGACACCGAGCGCGACCACAACACCCGCAACACGGCGCGCAGGGTGGCCAAGATGTTCGTCAATGAAGTGTTCAATGGCCGCTACGTGCGCGCGCCCAGCATCACCGAGTTTCCCAACGCAGAGCATCTGAATGAACTGATGATCGTTGGCCCCATTACCGTGCGCAGCGCCTGCTCGCACCACTTCTGCCCGGTGATTGGCAAGATCTGGATCGGCGTTTTACCCAACGAACACACCAATGTGATTGGACTTTCCAAGTACGCGCGGCTGGCCGAGTGGGTCATGGGGCGCCCGCAAATTCAGGAAGAGGCTGTGGTGCAACTGGCGGACCTGATCATGGAAAAGACCCAACCCGACGGCCTGGCCATCGTCATGGAAGCCAGTCACTACTGTATGGCCTGGCGCGGTGTGAAAGACATGGACAGCAAAATGATTAACTCAGTCATGCGCGGCGTGTTCCTGAAAGACTCCAATCTGCGTCGGGAATTTTTGTCGCTCATTCCGAAAAAAGGCTAATGATGAATTACTTCCCAGTTCGCGGCAGCGCCGTTGCACTGCCCCCCAAGGGTGCGTTCACTTTCCTGGGGACAATCTGGCGGGCCGCAACATGCTAGTCCGATTGCTCTACGCCAGCCGCGCCGTGGATCCGGGTCCTGACGCCATTGAGGCCATTTTGCTGCGCTCACGCCAAAGCAATCCAGCCTCAGGCATCACCGGCATCCTTTGCTACAGCGGGGCGATTTTTCTGCAGGCCATCGAAGGCGGCCGCATGGCGGTCAGCGACCTGTATGGGCATATCCAGAAAGACCCGCGCCATAAAGACGTTGTGCTGCTGCACTACGAGGAAATTTCTGAACGCCGGTTTGGCGGCTGGACCATGGGCCAGGTCAACATGTCCAAACTCAACCATTCGATTTTGCTCAAGTACGCCGAAAAGCCCGAGCTCGATCCGTATGCCGTTTCGGGCAAGGTGTCGCTTGCGCTGCTCGAAGAATTGATGGCCACGGCGTCCATCATCGGTCGCGCCTAATGCAAGACGCGTTGCAGGGAGTGTCTTCACGCGCATGACATGCCGCCTTCGGCCCTTGCGCTCGTCATCTTCGCCGGGCTGATTCACGCCAGCTGGAACATTGCCGCCAAAAAGGCCGGCGGTGATGTGCGGTTTGCCGCCTTCACAGGCGCCGTGATGATGCTGTTCTGGGCGCCGCTGGGCATTTGGCTCGGGGTCGAAGAAATCCCGCGCTGGGGCCGCATTGAATGGTTGCTGATTGCGGCAAGCGCACTGCTGCACACCCTGTATTACGTGACGCTGCTGCGTGGTTACCGCAAGGCCGACCTGACGGTGGTCTACCCGTTGGCGCGCGGCTCAGGCCCGTTGCTGTCGTCTCTGGTGGCCATCACCTTGCTGGGCGAACACTTGTCGGCATTGGGAGCGCTGGGCATTGTCGGGGTGGTCGGGGGTGTGTTTCTGATTGCCGGCGGCCCCAGCCTGTGGCGCGCCCGGCAGGACCCATTGCAACGCAAACGCCTTCACAAGGGAATGGTCTACGGCTTGCTCACCGGTGTTTTCATCGCCAGTTATACGGTGGTTGATGGTTACGCGGTCAAGTTTGTGCTGATGTCGCCAATTCTGCTGGACTACATTGGCAACCTGTTTCGCATGGTTCTGCTGGTCCCTGCTGTGCTGCGCGACCGCACTGAGGCCCGGCGGCACTGGCTGCTGCAGTGGAAGTATGCGGTGTTCGTCGGCATCATCAGCCCGGTCTCCTACGTGCTGGTGCTGTATGCAGTGAAGGTCGCGCCGCTGTCCCATGTGGCGCCGGCGCGGGAGGTGTCCATGCTGTTTGCGGCGCTGCTCGGCGGTCAACTGCTGGGTGAAGGTGATCGTCTGCCGCGCTTGCTGGGTGCGGCCTTGATCGCTGTTGGCGTGATGGCGCTGGCACTGGGTTGACCTTCGATGACTGAACCACTTCTGCTCGGCTGCGATTTCAGCAGCCGCCCCACCCGCAGAAAGCCGATCATGTTGGCATTGGGTACAGCAACCAAAGGCCGCGTCCAGTTGACCAGGCTGCAGCGGCTCGAATCCCTTGGGGCGTTTGACGACTGGCTGGCACAGCCCGC
Source organism: Rhodoferax sp. (assembly GCA_031360805.1). GTDB lineage: Bacteria > Pseudomonadota > Gammaproteobacteria > Burkholderiales > Burkholderiaceae_C > JANYCG01. The sequence continues at coordinate 1,613 of JANMCB010000267.1, read as the reverse complement.
AAGCTGGATTGGCGGATTTGACCTGCCCTTTGGCCTGCCCCGCGAGTTGGTCACCCACTTGGGCTGGCCGCTGGACTGGCTGGGTTGCATCAACCATTACGCCAGCTTGACCCGGGCCGAAATCCGCGACGCCTTTGCTGCGTTTTGCGATGCGCGCCCGGTTGGGCACAAATTTGCACACCGCGCCTGCGACAAGCCGGCAGGCTCCAGCCCATCCATGAAATGGGTCAACCCGCCAGTCGCCTACATGATGCATGCCGGGGTGCCTGCGCTGGTGCGCGCGGGTGTCAACCTGCCTGGCCTGCATGCCGGCAACACCAGCAATGCCGATGCGCATCACCAGCCCGGACGCGTGGCGCTGGAAGCCTACCCCGGCTTGCTGGCGCGTGAAGTGCTGGGCAGCACCAGCTACAAGAGCGACGACAAAGCCAAGCAGACGGGTGAGCGCCTCATCGCCCGCAAAGACTTGATCACCGCGCTGGAACACGGTCAGACCCGCCTGTTGCAGCAGCTGCAACTTCGCCTTAAGTTGACCCATGCCCAACGCGATGCCTTGATAGACGATGCCAGTGGCGATTCGCTGGACGCGGTGTTATGTCTGCTACAGGCGGCTTGGGCTCAGGCGCAGCATCAGCAGGGGAGGCCAAACTATGGATTGCCACCCGGGCTGGACCCACTGGAAGGCTGGATCGTCACCGCGGAATGGCCGGCTCAATCCGTCAAGACGGTGTCATCCAGTTTGGTGGCGATTTGAAGAATGGCCAGACTGGCCGGGCAACCCGGCATGGATTGCAATAGGAGCTGGCGGCGCATCACCGCCTGGCGCACCAGCGGGTCAGACGGAATGTCACCCAAGTGCATCAGGCGCATGACCTGACCTGGCTCGGACACGACAAACCGGTCCAATACCTGCTGGAGCTGCGTCGTAATGGCACGGCCATCACCCAGGCGGGCAGCCTGGTTCACCACGAGTTGAACCCGGTCACGCTGCTGTTCGACCACCAGCACCTTGATGGTTGCGTAGGCATCGGTCAGTGACGTGGGCTCGGGCGTGGCCACCACCAGTACTTCGCTGGCCAGTGAAACCGCGAACAGCACCATGTCCGAGATGCCGGCGCCGGTGTCCAGCAGGATCACGTCAAACTGCGGTGCCAGTTCGGCAATGGTTCGCAGAAACCCGTCGCGCACCGTTGGTGTCAATTGGGAATATTCAGCCTTGCCAGAACCCGCCAAAATGACCGAAAAGCCGCCGGGCGCCTGTTGCACTGCAGCCTGTACGGTGACTTTGCCCGCCAGCAAGTCGTTCAGCGTGACTTTCGGGTGAAGGTTCAACACCACGTCCAGGTTGGCCAAACCCAGATCGGCATCCAGTACCAGCACCTTCAGGCCGCGCTTGGCCAGCGCACAGGCCAGATTCGCGCTGAAAAAAGTTTTGCCCACACCGCCCTTGCCACTGGTCACGGCGACCACCTTGCCGCGGCGCACCACCCCAAACGCGGGGCCAGGTGGCGGCTCGACAGACAGGGAGGGCAGGTCGATTTTCAAGGTTGAATCATCCGGAAATCGAAGCAGTCTACCAGTGCGATGCCGGTTGAAATCTGCCAAATCAGCTG
>JANMCB010000255.1:0-2832 GCA_031360805.1 Rhodoferax sp. | reverse complement strand
GCGCGGGTGCCGGCCGGCAGAATGAACTCTTGCAGGCGCGGCAGCGCCTCGTTGTGCTCGGCCAGGGCTTCGTCCAGCGCCAGCACGGCTTCCGGCTTGAGCAGTTCAAAGCCGGGGATCGACAGCTCGCCGCCCAGGTTGAACAGCTGATGTTGAATCTCAACCAGCAGCGTGCGCACGCCTTCGGGCATGGCTTCGCACAGCAGCAGACCGATGTGGGAGTTGAGCTCATCCACATCACCCATGGCGTGCACGCGGAGCGAATTTTTGCTGACGCGCGTGTTGTCGCCCAGGCCGGTGGTGCCGTTGTCACCGGTGCGGGTGGCGATTTGGGTGAGTCGTTGTCCCATGGGTGGATCCCTCAGATTGGTAAAAAATGGCGTGCCCAAGTATTATCTGACTTGTACTGCCTGAGGACTGACCATGAACGCACCCACGAGCCCCCAACATCTGTTGCCCGAGATCAACCAGCGTGCTGTACCAGCGGCGCTGATTGAGGCCCTCAAGGCGCGCTTTGGCGCCAACTGCTCCACCGCGCTGGTGGTGCGGGAGCAGCATGGGCGGGATGAATCCTCGTTTGCGGCGCCGCCGCCCAGTGCTGTCATATTTGCCGAAAGCACCGCTGACGTTGCCGCCGCCGTGGCGATGGCGGCTGAACACAGTGTGCCGGTGATTCCGTTTGGCGTCGGCTCCTCTCTGGAGGGCCATTTGCTGGCGGTGCAAGGCGGCATCAGCATCGATGTGAGCCGCATGAACAAGGTGCTCTCGATCAATGCCGAGGATTTGACGGTGACGGTGCAGCCGGGCGTGACGCGCAAACAGCTCAATGAAGCAGTCAAAAGCACCGGCCTGTTTTTCCCGATTGACCCGGGCGCCGACGCGTCCATTGGCGGCATGAGCGCCACCCGCGCAAGCGGCACCAACGCGGTCCGCTACGGCACCATGCGCGAGAACGTGCTGGCGCTGGAAGTGGTGACGGCCAACGGCGCCATCATCCGCACCGGCACCCGCGCCAAAAAATCCAGCGCGGGCTATGACCTGACGCGCCTGATGGTCGGCAGCGAGGGCACGCTGGGCGTGTTGACCGAGATCACCGTCAAGCTGTATCCGCTGCCCGAAGCGATTTCAGCGGCGATCTGCTCCTTCCCCAGCATTGAGGCAGCGGTGCGCACCACGATTCAAATCATCCAGATGGGCATCCCGATTGCGCGGGTGGAGTTGCTGGACATCAACACCGTGCGCATGGTCAACGCCTACGCCAAGCTCAACTTGCGTGAAGAACCGTTGCTGCTGATGGAGTTTCACGGCAGCCCCAACAGCGTGAAAGAGCAGGCTGAAACGGTGCAGGAGCTGGCCAGCGATTTGGGCGGCAATGCCTTTGAATGGGCCACCACGCCCGAAGAACGCACGCGGCTTTGGACGGCCCGCCACAACGTCTATTTTGCGGCCCTGCAGTCGCGCCCCGGCTGCCGCATCATCTCCACCGACACCTGTGTGCCGATCAGCCGCCTGGCGGATTGCCTGCTCGATTCCGTGGCCGAGGCCGATGCCTCCGGTTTCCCCTACTTTCTGGTCGGGCACGTTGGCGACGGCAACTTCCACTTTGGCTACATGCTGGACCCGAACCTGCCCGAAGAGCGCGTGACCGCCGAAAAACTCAACCACGACCTGGTGGCGCGCGCGCTGGCGCTGGAGGGCACCTGCACCGGTGAACACGGCGTGGGCCTGCACAAAATGGACTTTCTCGTGACCGAGACCGGCGCGGGCGCAGTGGACATGATGCGCACCATCAAGCACGCGCTGGACCCAAAGAACATCATGAACCCGGGCAAAATATTCAGCTGGTAGGCCTGAAACCAGTAAAATCGGCAAAACTGGTTGCTATATTATAAATAGCGAAATATCTATATAATACGAGGGCTAGAGCCTGTTTTGATCGGTTTTTTGGGAAGTTCCGACGATTTGACGGTAAAAATTAACTCCCAGGTTAGTTTTTAAGGCTGTTCGGCAATCGCATTGGCCATGTATTCCATCTTCTTTTGCAGGTTGCTGTCCGAATTGGCGAAGCGTTGGGCAATCGCCATAAACTCATCCTGGATGCCAATGAAGGCATCCACCATGTCGGGGTCAAAGTGGGACCCGCGCCCCTGGAACACGATCTGCACTGCGCGGTCGTGCGGCAACGCGGCCTTGTAGACACGCTGGCTGATGAGCGCGTCATACACATCGGCCACCGCCATGAGGCGCGCTGACATGGGAACCTCGTCGCCCTTGAGGCCCTGCGGGTAGCCGCTGCCGTCCAACCGCTCGTGGTGTTGCGACACCACTGTTAGTACTTCGCTGGGGATGTCGCTGGTCTCCTTGAGGATCTCGACACTATGGTTAACGTGAATCTTGATCTCTTCATATTCGTCCGCGGTGAGCTTTCCGGATCGAGCCAGAATCTCTTCGCGAATGCGCAGTTTTCCGATGTCTTGCATCAGCCCGGCGATGCCGAGGATGCGCAATTTATCCTTCGGGTAGCCGAGGTGGCGGCCGAATGCGAGAAGATAAATAGCAACGTCGATGCCGTGATCGTAGGTGTAAGAATCGCGGCTTTTGAGTTTGGTGAGCCACAGCAGCGCATCGGGATTGTTGCCGACGCTGTCGACCATGGCGTCGACCACTTCGTTGACTTTATCCAGATCGATGTGGTGCTCGCGCCGCAGATCTTCAACGACATCGCGGATCATTTCGCGCGAGCGCAGATGGATCCCCTTCGCCTCGGTCAGTTCGGCTTCCTGCACCACTTTGTTTTCGCTAATGCGAATCAGAGGCTTGGTTGGCGCCGCG
>JANMCB010000231.1:0-3355 GCA_031360805.1 Rhodoferax sp. | reverse complement strand
TATGGAAGCCTTCCTCCATCAAATTTTCTCCGGCCTGGCCAATGGCTGCATCTATGGCTCGGTTGGCCTTGCGCTGGTGATGATTTACCAGGCCACACACCATATCAACTTCGCACAGGGCGAAATGGCCACCTTCAGCACCTTTATCGCCTGGGCGCTGATTCAGGCCGGCTGGCCTTATTGGGGTGCATTTTTTGCGACCGTGGCTGCGTCGTTTGTGCTGGGGCTGGTGATTCAGCGCCTGATTCTTCGCCCGGTGGAAAAAGCCCCGGTGCTTACCAATGTGATTGTGTTCATTGGCCTGCTGCTGATCGTCAATGCACTTTCAGGCTGGATTTTTGACCACACCCTGAAATCGTTTCCCAGCCCGTTCCCCAAGGGTTCATGGATGACCACAACCTATTTCACGGCGCACGATGTGGGCTCGATTGGTGTGCTGTTTTGTGTGCTGCTGGCGCTGTATGCGTTTTTCCGCTTCACCCCGGTTGGCCTGGCGATGCGCGCTGCGGCACAGAACCCGGATTCAGCGCGCCTGGTCGGCATTCGCGTGTCATGGATGCTGGGCCTTGGCTGGGGCCTGGCAGCAGCCATTGGTGCCGTCGCCGGCATGATGGTCGCCCCGGTGGTGTTTCTGGATCCGAACATGATGGCCGGCATTCTGATTTACGGGTTTGCGGCGGCTTTGTTGGGTGGCATCGACAACCCCTGGGGTGCAGTCATCGGTGGTTTTATCGTGGGCGTGCTTGAAAATCTGCTCGGTGCCTACGTGATTGGGACCGAGTTGAAACTCACCGTTGCGCTGGTGCTGATTGTGGGCACGCTGACACTCAAGCCCGATGGACTGTTTGGCAAGAAAGTGGTGGTCCGGGTATGAACAAGCCGCTGCAAAAATGGCATTGGGTCGCATTGGTGGCGCTGGCGATTGGCCTTTTGATTCTGCCGTTCCTGTTCAAAAATTACCGGGTGTTTCAATTCAACCTGGTGCTGGTCTACGCAGTTGCCATTTTGGGCCTGAACATCCTGACCGGCTTCAACGGGCAGATCTCACTCGGGCATGGTGCGTTTTACGCGCTTGGCGCGTACACCGCCGCCATCATGATGGACAAGATGGGCGTGCCCTACTGGACCACCTTGCCGGTGGCTGGTGCGGTCTGCTTCACATTTGGATTTCTGGTCGGCTTCCCGGCCTTGCGCCTGGCTGGGCACTACCTGGCGCTGGCAACCTTTGCGTTGGCGCTGGCAGTCCCGCAACTGCTCAAGTACAAAAACATCGAAGGCATGACCGGTGGCGTGCAGGGCATTGTGCTGAGCAAACCCGAGGCACCGTTCGCGTTCAGCCTGTTTGGCCAACCCTTAAGCCCGGACCGTTGGTTGTATTTCTTCACCTTGCTGGTCACTGTGATCATGTTTTTGCTGGCTTACAACCTGCTGCGCGGGCGCGTCGGCCGGGCGCTGATTGCGGTGCGCGACCACCCGATTGCAGCCACCGCCATGGGCATCAATTTGCCCATGTTCAAGTCGCTGGCGTTTGGCGTGTCGTCGGCATTTACCGGCGTGGCGGGTGCGCTGGGGGCGATCGTGGTGGCCTATGTGTCACCCGACAGCTTCACGCTGCAATTGTCAATTTTCCTGTTGGTGGGCGTGGTGGTCGGCGGCCTGGCTTCGATTCCCGGAGCCATTTTTGGCGCTATTTTCATTCAGTTCGTGCCCAACATATCGGACGAGATTTCCAAATCAGCGCCAGCCGCCATTTACGGTGTCCTGTTGATTGGTTTGATGTACCTGATGCCTACCGGCGTCATGGGCATGGTGCACAAGCTTTGGGGTCGACTGGTAGCCCGCACCAAGGGTTTAACCGGACAACCCTGATGTCCAGCCGGTTGTTAAATTACGACGGGTGGTTACGCCCTCTTTAAATCACTTTTTTTGAAGGAGATCGAAAGCATGAAACTCAATTTCATTCCACTTGCAGTTGCAGGTGCCTTTGCAATCATGGCAGCGGGTAGCGCCATGGCGCAAAAGAAATACGACGTGGGGGCCGATGACAAGGAGATCAAACTCGGTCACATCAACCCCTATTCAGGCCCGGCGTCGGCCTACGCGGCCATTGGCAAGTCGATTGGCGCCTACTTCGACAAAGTCAATGCCGAGGGCGGCATCAATGGCCGCAAGGTGAAGTTCATCTCACTGGACGACGGCTACAACCCGGCCAAAACAGTGGAACAGGCGCGCAAACTGGTTGAGCAGGAAGAAGTTCTGCTGATTTTCCAGGCCTTGGGCACGCCGTCGAACTCGGCCATTCACAAGTACATGAACGACAAAAAAGTGCCGCAGTTGTTCAACGCCACTGGCGCCACCAAGTGGGGTGATCCGAAGAACTTCCCGTGGACGATGGGCTACCAGCCCAGTTACCAGTCGGAGTCAAAAGTATTTGCTGCCCACATTCTTGAGACCAAGCCCAACGCAAAAATCGCCATTCTTTACCAGAACGACGACTACGGCAAAGACTACCTCAAGGGTTTTGAAGACGGTTTGGGCGACAAGGCCAAGACTATGATCGTCTCCAAGCTGACCTACGAGGTGACTGACCCCACGGTTGACAGCCAGATGGTGTCATTGAAAGCCAGCGGCGCGGACACTTTCTTCAATATCACCACGCCAAAATTTGCGGCGCAGGCGATCAAAAAAGCGGCTGAATTGGGCTGGAAGCCAGTTCACTACCTGAACAGTGTGTCCAGCTCGGTCGGCTCCGTGTTGACACCAGCTGGCCTGGAAGCCTCCACCGGCATCTACACCGCCTACTACATCAAGGACCCAACAGACCCGCAATTCCAGAAGGGCAAAGAGTGGGATGACTGGGTCGCGTACATGAAGAAGTACCACCCCACCGGTGCCATGAATGACAACTTCAACGTTTACGGCTACACGGTTGCGCAGCTGATGGTGCAGGTGCTCAAGCAGGCTGGCGACGATCTGACCCGCGCCAACGTCATGAAGCAGGCCGCCAATCTGGACTTGACCCTGCCCATGCTGCTGCCAGGCGTCAACATCAAGACCGGCCCGGATGACTTTTTCCCGATTGAGCGCGAACAGCTCGGCCGCTTTGACGGCAAGACCTGGGTGCTGTTTGGCAAGGTGTACGGGCGCTGAATCCGGTTTGTATGGGACAAGCGCGGCCTGGTACGCCAGGCCGTTTACTCGTACCGGCGGCCTGTCGCTAACAGTTCGTCGGTGCCAATCACCGCGTTGAGCCCATCAAAATCCAGCATGCGGTCACGCCACGGCTGCGTGGTCTGGTGCTGCCGCAGGCTGGCGTAGTAGCCTTGCAGGGTGTGGGCCACGGCACGCGCTGTGC
>JANMCB010000198.1:0-13563 GCA_031360805.1 Rhodoferax sp. | reverse complement strand
CTCAACCGTTTTGCCGCCGGCAAACTCCCGCTCGATCAGTAGCGGCCGATCAGTTTTGGCTTGTGCAACGCGCTCAGCGACCTGCGCTTCAACGTCACCGGGGCCATAGGCGTTTCGTTCAGCATGGTATCGAAACACGTCCCGCATCAAGCTTCCCGCCTTGAACAACGTCAATGGAAGACCCTGAAGCCTCGCGCTGGCCTCATTGGCAGCCAACACATTCAGGTCTGGATCGACCAATGCAACCCCAAAAGGCAATGCGTCCAGTAGCTCCTGCAAGAACACACCACGGCGCATGTCTTCCTGGTCGCTTTCACGCTGCAAATGTTCTTTTTGCGCTCGGTCGCTGACATCGGTATACACCGTGAGCATGCTGCCGTCAGAAAGGGGCTTGCTGACCACCTGGATTGTCTTGCCGTCCTGTCGTGTTCTCTCGAAATTGCGCGGCGTCCGGTTGGTCGCGTGTTCCATCCGCAATGCGACGATTTCTTTCGGATCACCCGCGCCAAACTCGCCACGCTCGGCGTTGTAACGGTAAAGCTTCTCAAGCTCCGCGCCAGGCTGCAGCATGTCGGGTGGAACATCCAGCAGCTCTGCACAAGCCACATTGGACACCAGAAAGTGAAGGTTCTCATCGACGAGCGACACACCAACTGGCAACTCGTCCAGCAGGTCCTGCAGAAATTTGGCGCGCGCCTTGGTGGCGATGCCTTTGTCAAGCACGGCACGCGCATCGGCCAATGCCTGCTCGGCGTTGATCCGGGTCGTCACGTTGCTGGCGATTCCCCGGTACCCGGTAAAACTGCCGTCCGGTGCAAACACGGGCGCACCGCTTGCCTGCACGTAGGCAATTCCGTCGGGCAGGTTGCGACGCATCAAGATGTCGCGAAACGGCCGGTGGGCCTCCAGGTCAGCTTGATGCTGCTCCCAGGTCGAGTTGACCAATTCAGTGTTGGCCACTTCCCATGGCTTCAGGCCCGGTTGCCTTTCGCTCGTGCCGCCGCCATACCGGTCGTCCAGCGGATCACGTTTGAGGTAACGATATTCAGCGTCCAGGTCCCAAAACCAGTCGGCGGACAGCTTGCTCAGGGCCAGAAAGCGCTCACGGCGCGCATCGGTCTTGTGCAGTTCCAGGACCTGTTTCTGAAGGTTCTGGTGGGCAGTTTTCAGTGCCTCGCCATCCAGCCAGCTCTGTTTGCCCTGTTGCTTGATCACCTTGGACGCGCGCAGGACAATCAGGTACAAAACGCCATAGAGCGCCAGCAGTACCGCCACCAATTTGGCCACTGCCACCCGAACGGCCGCTTCGCTCTGTGCCTGAAACGGCGTGATGTCCTGGAAGACCTGAAGCACACCGTCGACGCGGTCGGTCGTACCCAAGCGCATTGGCATTGAGGTTGACAGCACCACGCGATCAACCAGTTGACGTTCAAACGCAACGAACTTGTCGCGGCGCGACAGCTCGGTAGTCAAGGTGCCGGCCAGCGCAGGCAAGAATCCGGTTTCAGTGCGCGCGACTTCGCCGATCTGGCTTTCGTCACTGGAGTAGACTGTGCGCCCGTCCAAGGTGTAAGCCCTGATCTTGATAATAGGGGTCCCTGCAACCGTCTTCCTGATCGAGTCATGCAATAGCTTGGTCTCGACATGGGACTTGATCTGATCTGTAGACAACGCAGGCGCCAACGCAAGAAACTGGCGCAAGGGTTCGCGGTAGATGTTGACAATGACGCGGGCAATCTCGGCATTGCCGGTTTCGCCAAACTGGGTGACATCATCTGTAGCACGCTGGTTCATCAGCACGCTCAACCCGATGGACGCCGCAACAATCGACGCGAGGCTCGCTATTGAGTAATAGCGCGTCAGCTTGAACATAGCTCAACCCCCTGTTTGGTTCAACCCTGTCTGCGGTTGTTTTTACGAAAACACCGCTGACAATGTTGCCGACCACTGTGACAAGTGACGACAAGCTCAATCCGGTAAATTTATTCTGCAAATTCTACGCTGTGACCTTTTGCATTCAGCCCGCGTTGCAGCATTACCACGGCCACTCTGAGACTTAGTTCACGCTAAAACCGCGCCAATCGCTGGAAGCCAGCAATGATATTTAAATAATAGCAAACTAGTTAATAAATACGAGGGCCATAGGCCTATTTCATTAGTATTTTGCGGTTTATGCGGCATTTTTGGTCAAAAATTCAGTGAGTTGATATCGCCAGTGATATGAATACGTTTGCAACCTGTCCGCGTCAAAACGACCGCGGCAAGCCCAACAAATGCTCCGCCACGTAGGAATAAATGAGATTGGTGGAAATTGGCGCGACTTGGTACAGGCGGGTTTCCCGGAACTTGCGTTCAACATCGTATTCGCAGGCAAAGCCGAACCCGCCGTGGGTTTGCAGGCACATGTTGGCGGCCTCCCACGACGCCTTGGCGGCCAGGTATTTGGCCATGTTGGCCTCAGCGCCACACGGCAGTTTGGCGTCAAACAGCGCACAGGCTTTGAAGCGCATCAGATTGGCCGCCTCCAGCTCGATGTAGCTGTCGGCAATCGGGAACTGAACCCCCTGGTTTTGCCCGATGGGCCGGTTGAACACCACCCGTTCCGAGGCATAGCTGCGCGCTTTGTTGACAAACCAATACCCGTCGCCAATGCATTCGGCGGCGATCAGCGTGCGCTCGGCGTTCAAGCCATCCAGAATGTATTTGAAGCCTTGGCCCTCTTCGCCAATCAGGTTCTCCACCGGGATTTCCAGGTTGTCAAAAAAAACTTCGTTGGTTTCATGGTTGACCATATTGGCAATGGGGCGCACCGTCATGCCATGACCGGGTTGTAGGGCGTCCTTCAGGTCAACAATGAAGACCGACATGCCTTCTGACTTGCGCTTCACGTCGGCCAATGGCGTGGTGCGGGCCAGCAGAATCATCAAATCTGAATGCTGAATGCGCGATATCCATACCTTCTGGCCGTTGACCACATAGCGGTCGCTGCGCTTGACGGCCGTGGTTTTGAGCTGTGTGGTGTCAGTGCCCGTGGTCGGCTCGGTGACCGCCATGGATTGCAAGCGCAGCTCGCCCGTGGCAATCTTGGGCAAATACAACTGCTTTTGCAGTGCCGAACCGTGGCGCAGCAAGGTGCCCATGTTGTACATCTGGCCGTGGCAGGAGCCCGCGTTGCCGCCTGAAAAATTGATTTCCTCCATGATGACCGAGGCCTCAGCCAGACCCAGGCCCGAGCCGCCGTATTCAGCTGGAATCAACGCGGCCAGCCAGCCAGCTTGCGTCAACGCGGTCACAAAAGCTTCCGGGTAGCCGCGCTGGTGGTCCACCGTCTGCCAGTAGTTTGCGTCAAACCCCTTGCACAGCGCGCGTAGGGCTTCGCGCATTTCCTGATGGGCATCGGGCGTGGGGACTTGGTGTTTCATGGTCTGCATTAATTCAGTGGTTGCGCATTCAGGCGATCTCGGCGACACAGGCACTTTAACTGCCCAAGGCAGGACGCTGCTGGCTGTCACAATCGGCTCATGAAAAAAGAACAAGTTCGGCGCTTCTTTGCGACCCTACGCGCGGCCAACCCAACGCCCACGACCGAGCTCAAATACACCACCGTTTTCGAGCTGTTGACGGCTGTACTGCTGTCCGCCCAGGCCACTGACGTGTCTGTCAACAAAGCAACCGCCCGCCTCTTCCCGGTGGCCAATACACCGCAAAAAATGCTGGCCTTGGGGCTTGAGGGACTGGAGGGCGCCATCAAAACCATTGGCCTGTACTGCAGCAAGGCGCGCCATCTGCTGCAAACCTGCCAGATTTTGGTGGAGCGCCACGGCGCTCAGGTGCCGCGCGAGCGCGAAGCCTTGCAGGCTTTGCCGGGTGTGGGCCGCAAGACCGCCAATGTCGTGTTGAACAGCGCTTTTGGCGAGCCAACGATGGCGGTTGACACACACATCTTTCGCGTGGCGAATCGCACGGGGCTCGCGCCGGGCAAGACGCCGCTGGCGGTCGAACTCGGGTTGCTCCAACGCGTGCCTGTGGAATTTCAGGTCGATGCGCACCATTGGCTGATTCTTCACGGCCGCTATGTATGTGTTGCGCGCAAGCCTTTGTGCTGGAAATGCGGGGTCAGCCAATATTGCGAATTTATGCCAAAAACCACCGCCCCAAACTGAAAACTTATAGCCAAGCCTCCAACTGGGGTAACTACCAGCGGGCGAGAAACTAAAATTCAGTCTTTATGCGCCTTATAGACCCCCATACCGTTTTTCTGCTGACTGGCGTCATGAGTGGTTTGATGGCGCTGGTCTTGCTCTCCATCAAGCGCAGTTACCCGGTGTCGATCAAGGGGCTCAATGAGTGGAGCCTGTCGCTGGTTGTTTTGTTCTTCGGCGGCGTTTTGGCCTCCATCAGTGCCAGCCTCAGTGAAGGCGTGGTCGCGGTGGTTCCAAACCTTCTGATCTGGACCGGCACCTACCTCGCCTACATGGGTTCGCAGCGCTTCTTTGGCGTGACGCCTAACTACAAACCGTGGGCTGCCCTGATTCTTGCCGCAACCGCATTCGCGTTCTGGTATGGCGTGGTCGAGCCATCGTACGTGATGCGGTTGCGCGCCTCCAACGTATTGATGACCTGTCTGGTGGCAGTGCATGCGTGGCTCATTTACAAGCAGGGCCTTCGCTCGTTTGCCAAAGTGCTTGCCAAAGCCACGCTGACCTTCATTGCGGTTGCCCAGGTCATGCGCTTTGTCACCACATTCATCTACCCGGTAGGACCCAACATTGGTGATGTCAGGCCCGAACACCTGATTTTTGTCACCAGTTTTGCGTTTTCCATTCTGCTGATTTCAATCAGCATGATCCTGATGGCCACCGACAAGCTGCGCACCGAACTTGAGCACCTGGCTTCGCATGACTCGCTGACGAACGCCTTGACGCGGCGCCACATGAACGAGGCCTGTGAGCAGGAGCTGCAACGCTGCCGGCGCAATGGCCGCAGCATGGCGGTGCTGGTGATGGACCTGGACCATTTCAAGGCCATCAATGACACCCACGGCCATCAGGCGGGCGACCAGGTTTTGATCAATTTTGTGAGCAACGTCAACAAGCTTCTTCGCCAGATGGACCAGCTCGGGCGCTTTGGCGGTGAGGAGTTTGTGGCTTTGCTGCCCGAAACCTCGCTGGACGAGGCCGTGCTGGTGGCCAACCGGATTCGGGCCATCTCAACCCTCAGCGAGCAAGGCCCGTCATGCACGGTGAGTATTGGCGTCACCACCAACCTGGCCGATAACGACACGGTGGCAAGCCTGCTGGCCCGCGCCGACCGTGCCATGTACCGCGCCAAAACCAACGGCCGCAACCGAGTTGAAATGGGATGAAATGACGGGATTGGACCCAAAAACGATCATGCTGATGGCGGGCGCTTTGGGTGCCGTGATGTCAGCCGTGCTGTTCCTGCTCAAGCGCAATTACCCGCCGAGCATCCGTGGTATCGACCTGTGGGCCACCTCGCTGGCCATGAGTTTTGTGGCCGGCAGCCTTTTTTCCACCACGGGGACCCTTCCCACCTTTCTGTCCACCACGGTACCCAGCCTGATGGTGTTTTTTGCCCCGTTGGTCTCCTTGCTCGGAACGCGCCGGTTTTTTGGCGTATCGGGCCGCGTTTACCCATGGGTGCTGCTGATTCTGCTGGCGGCCGGCACATCGATCTGGTTTACCTATGCAACGCCCGACTACGGCGTGCGCGTGCAGTTGAGCAGCTTTGTGCTGACCGCGCTGGGCTTTGCCCACCTGTGGCTGGTGTGGCAACACGCCGGCCAAACCCTGGCCGGACGGATCGCACTTGGCGTGCTGATTTGCGCTGGCGGCATCCAGACGATGCGATTCGTCACCGCCAGCCTGTACCCCGCAGGTGAGAACGTGATGGATGCGTCTGCACAAAACGTGACTTATCTGGCCGCGTTTGCCTTTGTCATCGTGCTGATGGCCATCAGCCAGGTGCTGCTGGCCACAGAAAGGCTGCGCGGTGAGCTGGAGCATGCAGCGTCGCATGACTCGCTGACCGACGCGTTCACCCGCAGGTACATGAAAGACGCGCTGCAGCGCGAACTGGCCCGCTGCCTGCGGCACAACCGCCATCTGTCGGTTCTGCTGCTGGACATCGACCACTTCAAGAAGGTCAATGATACCCTGGGCCACCAGGAGGGCGACCGTGTGCTGACCGACCTGGTGTCCAACATCAAGGCCTTGCTGCGCGGCGCCGACCTGCTCGGCCGTTTCGGCGGCGAAGAGTTTGTGGTGCTGCTGCCCGAGACAACGATTGATGTCGGCCAAATGGTCGCCGAACGTGTTCGCGCTGCGATGAGCTCTTGGGGTGGCCCGACGGTGAGCATTGGCGTGACCGCCAGCATTGTGGTTGGAGACACCGTCGATGCACTGCTGGCTCGGGCCGACACGGCCATGTACCGCGCCAAAACAAAAGGACGTAACCGGGTGGAAGTCGCGTGAGGGTTGCCTGAGGGTTGCCTGAGGGTTGCCTAAGCGATAAAATTAACTCCCAGGTTAATTTTCAATCCCAGAAACCGCGAAAAATCTCATTTTCACAGCTAAATATGCCTCTAGCTCTCGTATTTTATAGAAAGTTTGCTATTTTGAATATAGCATTCTAAAACACGACACTGAGGCTTCAAAACCATTTTCCGGCCGTGGTGCCAGCCGGTTGCGCCACCCAATGGTCTCCCAGGCGCTCTATGTGGATGCGCTCATCAAATACCGAAACCAAAGCCCGGTGGGTTGCCAGATCGCCGCAGGCACCGTGGTGAGTGACCCGGCCAGCTTGAAGTATGACCATGTCGTCGGCCATCAGCGCGATTGATATTTCATGCAACACGCTGACCACGGTTTTGCCCTGCCGAACCAGGTCGCGCACGAGATTGAGCCAGTCGGCCTGATGCGGCGGATCCAGATTGGCCAGCGGCTCGTCCATCAGCAACACTTGCGCTTGAACGGCCAATGCCCGCGCCAGCAGCACACGCTGGCGCTCGCCACCTGAAAGCCGGTTCAAGGGGCGGTCCCGCCAGTCCCAGGCCTGCGTGCTTCGCAGGGCCTGCTCCACGGCGATGTAGTCCCCGGCACTGGGCGCAGCCAGCCACCGCTGGTGCGGCAAGCGCCCGAGCATGGCAACGTCAAACACCGTCAGATCATCGGCATTGCTTTCGCCTTGCCCGAGCCACGACAATTGCTGTGCGCGCTGACGGCCTGAGAGTGCAGCCATCGGTTGACCCAGCAGCTTCACGTCTCCCTGATGCACCAGCAGATGCGCCAGAACCTTGAGCAAGGTTGACTTGCCTGCACCGTTCGGGCCGACCACGCTGGTCCAGCACGCTTGCGCCAGCGTCAGGTTGATGCCATGCAAAACTTCGACCTGCCCCAAGCTGGCCGAAACGCTGCGAGCCTCAAGCGCCGACTGATTCAAGGCACCCTCCCCCGCATGGCACCTGCAGGGCGGTACATCAGCCAAAGCAGGTAACTGCCACCCAACAGGGCCGTCAAGATGCCGACCGGCAACTCCTGCGGCGCAACGAGCCAACGCGCCAGCAGGTCGGCAATGCACAGCAAGTTCGCCCCCATCAGGCTGCTGAGCAAAATGAGCCATCCATGGGTTACCTTGACCACCGAGCGCACCAGGTGTGGCGCCGCCAGTCCGACAAAGGCAATCAGGCCGGTTTGGGCGACCGCTGTGCCGCAAGCCAGCGCAAAGGTCACCACCAGCGTGACCCGAAGCGGCGCCAGCGGCAACCCCAGGCTCCTGGCGGTGGACTCGCCCAGGCTCAAGCCATCAAGCACCCGGCCCAAAGGCACTGCAGCGCAGAGGCAAACCAGCCAGACCGAACCCATCAGCCCAAACGACGACCAGCCAATGAACGCCGTGCTACCCAGCATGAACGCCTGCATGGCCTGCAGGACCTGAGGCGACCCCAGCACGATCAAGTCCTTGATGGCACCCAGCACCACGCCAACAATCACACCCGCCAGAAGAAGGCGCAATGTATGCTGCACGCCGCTGGCCAGCAGCAGCGTGAGCAGCACGCCAACCAGCGCGCCCAAAAAACCAGCGCCCGACAATCCGACCTGGACCAGCCAGGCGTAGCCAGACTGCGCGCCGGCGACCGATGCCAGTGCCAACGCAACGCCTAAGGAAGCGCCAGAAGCACTTCCCAACATGAAGGGATCGGCCAATGGATTGCGGAAAAGCCCTTGCGCCACCGCACCAGCCAGGCCCAAAAGCGCACCGGCAGCCCAGGCGCCCAGCCCGCGCGGCAGGCGAATGTCCCACACGATTTGCTGCGCCACCGATGTTGCAATGGGGTCGCTCGAAAGCCACCACAACATCTCCAGGCCGGTGCTGCCCACCCCGGCACTCAGAATCACCAGAGCAGCGCCCAGAAACAGCAAACCGCAGGCCCAGAAAACAGCCTTGCGCGGCACAGGACGTCGCCCGGCTGTTGGCGCACTGGATGTCATCTTGATTTATCGATCAGGCATTGCGCCATCAGCGCTGCGGCCTCTGCCATGCGCGGCCCGGGGCGCACCAGCATGTCAGACTGCGCCGGGCTAAACAGGCACACGCGATCTTCCCGGATAGCGCGCATGTGGCCCCAGCCGGGCCGCTGTGCCATCCCCTGAAAGCTGCGCTCTGCCACCATCACCACATCAGGATCAGCGCGCACCACGAACTCCGGATTCAGTTGCGGAAACGGCCCCAGCTTGCCAGGCACTATGTTTGCTGCACCGAGCCGCAAGAGCGTCTCGCCAATGAACGACGTTTCACTTGCACCGTGCGGCGAAGGGCTGACTTCAAAATAGACACGGCTTTTGCGGGCCTTCTCGGGCAGGGACTGTGCGGCCGCCCTGATCGAAGCGTCAATCACCTGCCAGACCCTGGCTGCATCACCTGCTTCCAGCAGTGCTCCCAGGTTTTGCAGGGCGCGGCGCACGTCATCGTGCGTTTTAGGCTCGAACGCGAGTACGGTGATGCCCAGACTTTCCAGCCGCTCAATCGCGCGTGAGCTTGACGCCAGAAGCACCAGATCAGGCCGAAGCGCCACCACAGCTTCAATATTTGGGTCCAGCCCGCCGCCGACCTTCGGCAGCGCCTGAACGCTGGACGGGTAGTTGGAATAGCGGTCTACAGCAATCAGGCGCTTGCACTGCCCCAACGCGCAAACGGTTTCGGTCAGGGAAGGCAGCAGGCTGACGATTCGCCGGGGCGAAGCTGGGAACTTGACAGTGATGCCGCGGTCATCCGTGATTTGAAGCGCCATCGCGGGGGATTGCAAAAATAGTCCCAATGCAATCTTAACGACCTTCAGCGGAAAATTTCGCTGAAAATTTAGCGGAAAGTACGCCGCAATGCGTGCCAAGCAGGTCTTGAAGCAATCAGGCATGCTGCTTCGCCCACGCCATCACAATCTGGTGCAATTGACGCACGCCATCAGTCAGCGCGGCGGGACCCGGTTGCAGAATGTCCGCCGATTTGATCTCGAAAATCTGCCTGCTTTTGACCGCGTTGACATCTCCCCAGCCGTCTCTGGCCGCCACCTTGTCAGCTCGGAATTTCTTGCCACACCAGGAACCCACAATGATGTCCGGGTTGCGCTGCACGATGTCCAACGATTCGGCAATGATGCGATCCTTGCCCATCGCCTGCACCGCCAGCTCGGGAAAACAGTCGTCGCCCCCGGCAATACCGATCAGCTCCGAGACCCAGCGGATGGCGCTGATGTGCGGCGTGTCCCACTCTTCAAAATAGACACGCGGCCGCCGCGGCAACGCGCCCGCTGCCGCTTCAAGCGCCTGCATCTGTGCCCGCATGGCGCCCATCAAGGCTTGTCCCTGGGGCACCTGATCGACCATGGCGGCAACCTGCGCCATCATTGAAAAAATCTCAGCAACGGACCGCTGGTTGAAGACCGTGACCTGAATGCCGTGGCGAATCAACTGTGCTGCAATGTCAGCCTGCAGGTCGGAAAAACCAAACACGCAGTCTGGCTTGAGCGCCAGAATTTTGTCGATCTTGGCGCTCAGGAAAGCACTGACGCGCGGCTTCTCGGCGCGCGCCCTGGCCGGTCGCACGGTGTATCCTGAAATGCCGACAATCCGGTGCTCCTGGCCCAGGAGGTAAAGCCACTCCGTGGTCTCCTCGGTCAGGCAAACGATGCGCTGCGGACCAACGCCCGGCGGCCACCAAGCGGGAATAGGTTGTGCCGCATTTGTCATGTGACGTGATCAGAACTTGGGTTGCCAATTCACGCCGGCAAACACACCAACGCCCGGCTGCTGGTAGCCATAGACAGATTCGTAACGCGCATCGAGCAGGTTGTCGATCCGGCCAAACAGTTTGACACCTCGGGCCAATGCATGGCTGAGTGTCAAGTCAAGCACTGAATAGCCTGCCAGCGTGTTGGTACCGTCAGGGCGCTCACCACTGAAGCGCAGGTTCGCGCCTGCGGACCAGGCGCCCACGTCCCGCGCCAGGCCAAAATTCCCTAGCACTGCGGCACGGCGCGCCAGACGGCTTTGGGTACTTAAGTCAACCGGATCCTGAAAGGTCAGGCCAGCCAATACGCGCGTCGCACCCCAATGGCCCTGATAGCCCAGTTCCAGTCCCTGATTGCGGGCCTGGTTGATGTTGACACGGTCAAAGTTTGCATCGTTACCGATCAAATCTGTAAACCGGTTGCTGAACAGGACAGCGCGCACCTGCATCGAATCGCCCACATATCGCACGCCAAGTTCACCGGACTGCAATTGTTCTGCGCGCAAGTTGGGATTGCCGCCAAACGGGTAATAAAGGTCATTGAAAGTCGGTGCGTTGAAGCCGGTGGACGCCGATGCGTTAACTCGCCAGGAATCTGTCAACTTGTAGCCATAGGCAAGCAGCCAGGTTGCCGCGTTGCCAAAGTCACTGTAGCGGTCCTGACGGACATTGACCTGGACTTCATGGCGCTGGAAATTTCCAACATACCCCAAACGCACGGAATTGAGTTGGCGATTCGAAGCGTTGTAAACGGTATCACTTTCAATTCGCTGGCGCGTGGAATCGACCCCTGCCGTCACCGTGTTGCCAGGTGAAAACTGCCAACGCAAACCCAGATTGACGCTGTCGCTGAACGAATTCACAAAATAGGGAAAGGCCGTGACATCTGCCTTGAGTTTGTCGGTGCCACTTGAGAGCCCTGCGTCCAGCTCCAGGCCTTTTCCGAGGGTGAACTTTCCGGTGAGCGAGGCGTTTTGAAGCGTGAAGCTAGACTCGTCGGCCTGGTTGGCAGGTCCGAACTCACTGTCGTAGGCAGTGACGCCGGTGGATTCATTCGCCGAAAGGCTGATCTTTCCTATTCCAATGTCCTGCGATAAGCCGATAGAGATTGTTCGGCGGCTGTAGCCATCGATATCAGGATTGGTGCCCGCACGTTTGCCCTGGTCAATCGCATTGAATCCCCGATCCGTCAGATTTTCTGCGGAAATTGACAGTCGGGTACCCGAGCCCACTTTGATCCCGGCGCCCGCCTGAACCTGAAACAACCCTCCTGATCCGGCCTGCACAGTCAAATTTGCAAAGGAATCCTTACCGGCTTCGCGCGTAAATATCCGTATCACACCACCCAAAGCTGCAGTGCCATAAAGGCTCGATACATTGCCCCGAACAATCTCGATTCGCTCAACGTTTGACAGCGGAATATGCTCCAGCGAAGCAAGGCTGAAATTGAGGTTGTTGATGGCCACCCCATCGATCAACACCAGCGTATGACGGGCTTCAGCGCCACGAATAAAAACACCGGCAAGCTTGCCGATGCCGCCATTCTGGGCAATTTCGACCCCGCCAATCGTCCTCATAAGGCTGGCAAGATCGAGCGCTTGAGCGCGTTCGATATCAGCCCGCGTGATCAAGTTCGTGGCGGGCAACGCGTCAAGCACACGTTGCTCAACCAAGCTCGAAGACACAATCACGTCCTTCAAGTTTGTAACCGGTGCAGTGTTTTGGGAAAGAGCCGGTAGAGCGGTAGAAAAAACGACCGAGAAAGCGGCAGCAAGCCCACACAGGCGGGCGCAGGAAATACAGGTTTTCATGGAAAAAGCAGTCAACAAAAATACCCTTGCCGTCGTCCCCGACAGCGTTTGGGCGAGAAAGATCAGGTGCTACAAGTCTTTTGCACGCACCTGACCACTTTGTTGGCCGGTATCCGGGCTGATGGAGCAACTCTCAAAGCCTTCCCAGGCGCGTGTTCAGGACGCCCAGTGGCTGAATATGAAAGTTGGGTGGTTGCCAGTTGGCAATAACCCGTCCGTTTGACCGTTGCGGGGGCAGCGCAGGTTGGGTGAAAATGTTGCCAAGAACATCCTCCTGCTTCCCGTTGAACTGCAGCGTGTGAACCACACCGCGAGCACCAACCGTTTGATTTTAGACGGGATTTCTATCCCAAACCCTACAATGCTGGGTCTATGCCGAACAAGGTCCAAATCGATCAAATTGCGGAACGCGTTGAGCGTCTGCTGGTTCGTCACGCGGAACTTCAGCGGACAAATGCGCTGCTCGCGGCACAAGTCGAAGCGCTGATTCAGGAGCGAGATTCATTCAAGTCCCGATTGGGCGCAGCCCGCGCCCGGGTTGACGCTCTACTTGACCGGTTGCCGCAACCGGATGGCGGCATGGGTCAAGATGCAAGCACAGGCAGCCCAGGTAACCATTCAGAAACACGGCGAAATGCCGGTACAAATAAGACAGCATGAAACAGCTTGAAGTCCAGATCATGGGGCAAAGTTACTTGTTGAGTTGCCCTGACGGCGGTGAAGTCCCCCTGCTGGAAGCTGTAGAACGGGTCGATACCGCAATGTGCAAGATTCGGGATGCCGGCAGGGTCCGTGCACGCGAACGAATTGCCGTTCTCGCTGCACTTAACCTCGCCTTTGAGTTGTCGGGCGGGCCTGCGGCGGCACCACTTGCACCTGTTCAATCGGGAAATTCAACTGACCAGCCCTCACAGGCTGACGAAAATCAATTGCTCGTGTCTTTGTTGGAGCGGCTAGATGTTGCACTCAATGAAGACGGCCAGCTAATTTGAAGGATTACAATCCACAGTGTCTGCGGTGCTCGTCGGGCTTTATATTTCCTTGAACCAATGCTCTTAGAGCCCGGGCTTGAAATATTACTGTTCAAGCGTGATCATCTCGCGTTAGATGAACCCAACGTTCGGTTGATCTTGCCCACCTGAACCCCGGTTCAGGATGCCGGTCCGGTGGCACTTGCAGACACCTCCATTTACCCGCCGGTGCGGCAAATGCATATCAAGATCAATCTGGGCGCTTCCCGACGATACCCGGACCTTCAAAATCCGCTTTCACGAATCGCAATGGCCGCAACGCGGTTCAGTATCCTGGGAAGCCAGGCGCGCGGCGCACCCGAAATGACGATGTTCGTCAACTGCATTTGCTGCCCTTGAGGTTTGCTGTCCAAGGTAATTTTCACGCGGTAAATTGCATTCTTGGGAACCCGTTCCTGACGCCGTTCGTCGCCCGT
>JANMCB010000187.1:0-20377 GCA_031360805.1 Rhodoferax sp. | reverse complement strand
CAGCTGCCGCAACTGCCAGCGGCGAATTGCGAAAGCTGTAGCCAATATCGCCCGACCACCAGCGGGCCAAAACACCCGTCATCGGCCGGACTACTTGTTCACCTTCACGTACTTCCAGGGCATTTCATTCCCGGGCTGTTGCACCATTTCAATGGATTTCTTCACACCCCAGTTCAGCGCCTGCTGGTGCAATGGAATATGGCCAATGTCGTCCTGATGGATCTTGATGGCCTCCCGGATCATGTCATTACGCTTCTTGTCGTCAGTTTCCGAGCCCACCAGGGTGGTCAATTCATCAATCCTCGCATTGCTGTACGCGCCCAGGTTGAACTGCCCACGGCCGCCCTCGCCAGGGGACGCCATGATGGGGTACATGACGTTGTGGGCATCGACCGTGCTGGAGGTCCAGCCGAGCATGTAGAAGCTGGTGTCGCGACGCAAGATTTTGGGGAAATAGGTACCCTTGGTTTCTGCTTCAAGGTTGATTTTCACGCCGATCCGGGCGAGGTTTGCCGCAGCAGCCTGGCAAATCGCCGCGTCGTTCACGTAACGGTCATTCGGGCAGTTGAGCTTGACCTCAAACCCATTGGGGTAACCTGCATCTGCCAGCAATTTTTTGGATGCTTCCGGGTCATATGGCAGGCGTTTGGCCAGG
Source organism: Rhodoferax sp. (assembly GCA_031360805.1). GTDB lineage: Bacteria > Pseudomonadota > Gammaproteobacteria > Burkholderiales > Burkholderiaceae_C > JANYCG01. Next base: position 19,722 of record JANMCB010000187.1, on the reverse strand, counting down.
TCGGGCGCAAAGCCTTTGACCTGAGGGGGGAACATGCCGGCACTGGCAACGCCCGCCCCACGCATGACATTTTTAAGGATGGCGTCCTCGTCGATCGCTTGGTAGAAGGCCTGACGAACCCGCTTGTCCTTAAACGGATTCTTGCCTTTCACGTTGGAGAACAAGAGCTCATCGCGCTTCTGATCCATACCGAAAAAGATGATGCGCAGCTCGGGGCCTTGCAACACTTTCAGATTGGCATTGCTTTTGATGCGTTCCACGTCCTGTACCGGCACCGGCTCCATCACATCCACCTCACCCGAAAGCAGTGCGGCAACACGGGTTGAATCGTTGCCAATGGGCGTGAAAATCACCTCATCGACGTTGGTATCAACCTTGCCCCAGTAATTGCCGTTGCGTGAAAAGGTGGTGCGCACGTTGGGCTGACGCTCGCGCGCCCGAAACGGGCCGGTGCCATTGGCACGGAACGAGGCGGCATTCTCAATGCCCTTGCGGCGGTCGACCGGCTTGGTCGCCTGGTTGTCTTCACACCACTTTTTGCTCATGATCATCAAGCCAGTAAACAAGTCCGGCAGGATTGGAAACGGTGAGTTGGTGACAAAGTCGATGGTGTGATCGTCAATTTTTTTGACTTCTTTAATAATGCCAACATAACTCTTCATGTCTGAGCCTGCGTCCCGCGCGCGTTCCACCGTGAAGATCACGTCATCTGCCGTGAACGCGGTACCGTCATGAAACTTCACACCTTTGCGCAAATTGAATCGCCAGACCGTCGGTGCTGTCTGCTTCCAGTCGGTCGCCAGGCTTGGCGCCAGCTTGTAGTTGCGATCCCGGTCGACCAATGAGTCAAAAACGTTTCTCAGTACCGTCAGCTGCAATGATTCGTTGAGCGAATGCGGGTCCAGTGACAGTGCGTCGCCCTGGTTCGCGATTTTCAAAGTTACGGCTGAAGCAGAAAAACTGCCTGCCACAAAGGCTGCTGCCACCAGCATTGAAAGCGAATTTTTTTTGAGTTTCATGAGAGTTTCCAGTTTGAAAATAATCGACAACGAAAAAAAGAATCTGTTAATTTGAAGCCAGCGGCATCGCGTGCTCCACCAGACTTGCATGCAATGCGGAACCCAACGGCAGAATGTCATCATTGAAGTCATACCGGCTGTTGTGCAGATAGCAGCTGCCAGCGCCTGCGTTGCCTTCTGCGTCCACGGCTCCCTGCCCGATGCGCAGGTAGGCGCCCGGCTTGGCTTGCAGCATGAAGGAAAAATCCTCCGCGCCCATGCTCGGCTCCATGTTGTGAACCACCTTGTCGGCACCGACCAGACTTTGCGCCACGCCAGCAGCAAACTGGGACTCAGGGACCGAGTTGATGGTTGCCGGGTATCCGTCTTCATACGTCACCAACGCGGAGGCGCCGAACGCCTGTGCGATCGTGCTGCAAAGCTCAGACAGGCGTCGCTGGATGGTCGCTTTGACGGCAGGGTTGAAGCTGCGCACGGTGCCCACCAAAACTGCAGAGCCCGGAATCACGCTGCTGGCCGAAAGCTCACCGGCGCGCACCGCACAAATGCTGATGACTGCACTGTCAATGGGCCTGACATTGCGCGCTACGATGCTCTGGATCGCCGTGATGATGTGTGCACTGACCAGCACCGGGTCGACTGTGTTGTAGGCATGCGCGCCATGGCCACCATAGCCAGTGACTTCAATCTTGATTCGGTCTGAGGCTGCCATCACCGGCCCAGGGTTGACGCCGATCGTGCCAGGTCGCATGTGGGGTGAGTTGTGCATCCCGTAAATCGACTGCACCGGAAAGCGGTCAAACAGGCCGTCCTGCATCATGGCCCGCGCGCCCGCATAACCTTCTTCACCCGGCTGGAAAACAAGCACCGCCGTCCCGTCAAAATTGCGGGTCTCCGCCAGGTAGCGTGCCGCACCCATGAGCATGGCTGTGTGGCCGTCATGGCCGCAGGCGTGCATCAACCCGGGCTTGGCAGACTTCCAGCCAAATTCGTTGTGCTCCGGTAATGGCAATGCATCCATATCAGCGCGCAGGCCAATCATTTTCCCGCTGCCCGTCTTTTGACCCTTGATGACAGCAACCAGACCGGTTTTCCCGATTTGCGTATGAAGTTCGTCCACGCCAAACAATTTAAGGCCCGCGGCGACTCGCCCGCTGGTGTAGATCTCCTCAAAACCGAGTTCCGGGTGGGCATGAAGGTCACGCCGGAATGCGGTCAGTTCCGGGTGAAATTCTGCGATACGGGCAAACGCCCGCCCGTTTGCTGAATAACCCAATGAATTGAGGCCTGAGCCCATCAGTGTCCTCCGGCCTTGGTCATTCGCAATCGCGGGTCTACGACAAAATACAGCAAATCAACTACCAGATTGATCACCACGAAAATCAATGCTATCAGGCACAAATAGGCCGCCATGACAGGAATGTCGGCAAATGTGACTGCTTGAATGAACAGCAGACCCATCCCGGGCCACTGAAACACGGTCTCTGTGATGATGGCAAAGGCAATCAGGCCGCCCAACTGGAGCCCGGTAATGGTCATGACAGGGACCAGTGTGTTTTTCAGCGCATGGCCAAAATGGATGGCCCGGTTGTTCAGGCCCCTGGCGCGGGCGAACTTGATGTAGTCCGTACGCAGCACTTCAAGCATTTCAGAGCGCACCAGGCGCATGATGAGTGTGAGTTGAAACACCGCCAGCGTAATGGCGGGCAGCACGATGTGATGCCAACCGTCTACCGTCAGCAAACCACTGGTCCACCATCCAAACTTGACCGTCTCGCCCCTGCCAAAACTGGGGAACCAGCCCAACACAACCGCGAACAGCAGAATTAACAATATGCCGATCAAGAAAGTTGGGAGGGACACGCCGATCAACGAAACCGTCATGAAAACGTGGCTCAAGAAACTGTTGCGTTTGAGCGCTGCATAAACCCCCATCGGCACCCCAATGCAAAGCGCAAGCAGTGCCGCCACCAGAGCCAGCTCCAGCGTAGCGGGAAAACGTTCGGAAATCAAACGCGAAACCTTGGCTCCTTGGCGCAGTGACAGGCCAAACTCGCCTTGCACCGAGTTCACCAAAAAATGCCAGTACTGCACAAAAAAGGGCCGATCCAGCCCCAAATCGGAGCGCAGTTGTGCAATCTGGTCCGGCTTGGCATCCTGCCCCAGCAAAAACACAACGGGGTCGCCGACGTACTGAAACAACATGAATGCGATGAATGCAACCACGACCATCACGACGATGGCTTGAATCAAGCGTTGTAATACAAAAGCGAACATGAATAGGCAGGACTTGGGCGGACAACAATAAGCAAAGGCGAATTTACCAGAGCAATTGCCGTGCCGCTACGGTGGTTTCCATGAGGAACGCGCTAAAAAGCGCTTTGTCGGTGCGCTGATTTAGAGAGGCCAAGCCGGACCGCAGTTTGCCGCTACTGCCCTGCTATTTTGATGCCACCGTACCACGCGCGTGTGGTGGTCCGTGTGTTGTCGCTGTCCGTCATGATTCCAATGCCGATCAGGGCGCCCGGGGCCTCTCCAAAGGCCTTTTCAAAATCAGCCCGGATGTTTCGCTCGTAATCCATCCACTGGTTCAAATTGTTGGCACCCGACTCAACCACTATCTTGCGGATTCGGTCGGTCCGCGGGCTGGTGATGACACTGCCTGGTGCGCGTTGATTGCACCAGACATACATCAAGGTGGCATAGGGCAAAGGCTCTCCGGAGATCGCGTGCGCCAACTCGGACAACATCGCATTCTTGGCAGAAAACTGCGAGCGGTCACCTTCGAACACCAGAACGATCCGCACCGGCGAATCGGCATTGTCGCGAACGGCCAAATCCGCTAATGAGATCAGCTCTGGTACTTTCCACGAGAATTTGATTTGGGATAACTCTTCGGGCGCTATGCGGACTTGTCGCCTGAGCAGGCTTGCCGATGAAGTCGCGGTAACGGCCATTGCATCCCGCCCGTCCACGCGCGCAAAAGAATAGTCGGTGGCAAGTTTTCCCGGCAATTGATAGTGTTGCCATTGCGGCCGATCTGCGGCTACTTGCGTGCGTTTGCCCAATGGGTTGAGCGAGCTTCGGGTCCATGCATTGTCCAATGGCAGCTGCTCAACTGTTTTGCTTTCGCCGTCGGTGGCAATCAACCCAACTGATGAACACGCCGACAGCGCTAGCGCCAGCCCAAGCGTAATAAATGTTGGATTCAGAAAACCGACTCGAAAGAATTGAAGCATCAAATTTCCAGCAACACCCATTTTTGGTGGCGGCATCACAAAAACCCGACAGGTCCCCGAACAAAGGCGTTACTGATTCTTACGCTCTTACCTTTAGATAAAAAAAAGCCACCCAGTCCGAAGACTGCGTGGCTTTCAATATTTAGTCTTTAACCGATCAGCCTTGGCACGGGCCAAGGCAAGATCAGCGTCAGATTAGAACGAGTGCTTGACGCCCAGGTCGAAACCGGTGGAGTTGCCACCAACGCTGGTCGTAGCGCCGTTCAAGGCAGCTGCGGTGTTGGAGTTGTTGACAGTAGCCAACGTTGCGTACACCGAGCTACGCTTGCTCAGGTCATACACATAACCCACAGCGAACTGCTTGGCAACGCCATTCACGCCATTGTCGGTCTGCGAGAAAGCAGCCTTGGCAGTGCCGGAGCCGATTGGCGCGGTCACGCCGATGAGCGCACCTTTCACGTCAGCAAAACCGGTGTTTGCGTCAACGTTGTACAGACCCATGATGCTCATGAAGCCAAGGTTGAAAGAACCGCCAATGTTGGTAGTCGTCACGTCAGTAGACGTGCTGGTCGTTGTACGGCCATAGCCCAGACCAACGTTGATCGGACCTTGAACGTAGCCCACACGCAGGCTGCTGCCGCTACCGGCGTTGGAGCCAGCTGGTGCTGCTGCATTGGAATTGTTCTCACCGAAGTAGGTTTGAATCTGGCCGCTGAAACCACCGAAGTTAGGCGACAGGTAACCGATGCTGTTGGAAGCGCGAACCGTGGTTGCACCGCCAGCGCTACCGGTCAGAGCCATTGAAGAGCCAACGCCGTTGGTTCCAAACGGATCATAGAACGTGTGGTTCCAGAAATGGGGGGTGTAATCACGGCCCAGACGCAGCTCACCGAAACCGCCCATCAAGGACAGGGTGGAACGACGATTGAACGTGAAACCTTGCGTACCTGGACGGACAAGTCCGTTTGCACCAGTGGCTGGGTTGAATGCGCCAACGGCTTGGTTGTTCACGCTGGTAGCGGCACCTGTGCCGTCATCTGGTGAGTAACCGGCTTCCAGGTGGAAACCAGCCTTCAAGCCACCGCCGAGGTCTTCAACGCCGACAAAACGGAACTGGCTGCTGGCGATACCGTTGTTGGACAACTGGGTCTTGTTCGACACATCACCGTTGCCAATTGCCAAGCGAACGTCAACCGTGCCGCCCAGGGTAACGGAAGACTGTGCAAATGCGCTAATCGCTGACAGTGCAGCAATTGCTACGAGAGTTTTTTTCATTTCAATTTTCTCCAAGGTTAAACATAGGGCGCGGATTAAGAGTTTCGGCTCCCCGGGCCAACCTCCTATTTCAGGAAGTTGGGTCTATTGAAACAGAGGCGCGCTGCCTTGGCAAAGAAAATGCCCTTAATAATTGGGATTGCCCGCGCTTTCGTTGTTGAGTCACAACAGCTCAAACCTGAACCGGGATTTAGCAACGAACTGGTTACGTTTCAAATCCATTTTGACGAAAAAATAGGCTAATATTAGCTCTTAAATTGGAGCTAAATTATGCAGGCACTGTTTGCCACCATGACAGTCAGCATGTCGGAATTCAAGAGAAATCCGGCTTCAATTTTGCGTCAGGCAGGTGGAAAACCGGTTGCTGTACTTAACCACAACAAGCCAGCTTTTTACATGGTCGAGCCAGAATTATTCAAGGCAATGAGCGAAAAATGGGCGGCTCCAACCCGCCAGGAGGTTGCCTGGCAGCGCGGCGAGGCTGATCGGCGCCGTGCATCCGCAAGCTGATCAAGTCAGCGACAATCTGCCCTATGCCGAACCCAAGCCACCCAGCCGACGCGCTCATTGGTGCTGCGGATGCCGCTTTGCGGACCCTGTTCGGTCCGGCGAGAAGCTCCCGAGCCTGTCCGACCCTGGCCGACCAAACCTGCGAATTGACCGAGCCCGAACGGGCCCATGCCGCTGGATTGATGCGAATCAACCATGTCGGCGAGGTCTGCGCCCAGGCGCTGTACACCGCGCAAGGCCTGGTCACGAAGGATGAAGCCCTGAAGACCCATTTTCGCGACGCCAGCAAGGAAGAGGCGGACCACCTGGCCTGGACGCGGGAGAGGCTCGACGAACTGGGCGACCGGCCATCTTTGCTGAATCCGCTCTGGTATGCGGGCGCCTTTGCGCTTGGGCTGATCGCAGGGCGGCTGGGCGACAAGATCAGCCTGGGGTTTGTGGAGGAAACCGAAGCCCAGGTGCAGGCTCACTTGCAAGGCCACCTGACTCAGTTGCCTCTGGGCGATCACGCCTCGCGCGCCATCGTGGCCCAAATGCGTGACGACGAGGCGCGCCACGGCCAGGAAGCCCGGCTGCTCGGTGCGCAAGATCTGCCCCAGCCGGTCAAGGCACTGATGCGCTCGGCCGCCAAGGTGATGACGACCGTGGCGTACCAAATTTAGAACCCGTTACGCCTCCAGCAATTCGAAACTGGTCGAAATTTCGGCTGTTTTGCCCAACATGATGGTGGCAGAGCAATATTTGTCGTGGCTCATGGCGATGGCGCGTTCAACTGCCAGCGCGGGTATGCCCTTGCCGGTCACTGTGAAATGCATGTTGATGCGGGTGAACACTTTCGGGTCAACGTCGGCCCTCTCGCCCGAGAGCTTGACACTGCAAGCCCGCACATCATGGCGACCACGCTTCAGGATCAGCACCACGTCATAGGCAGTACAGCCACCGGCACCCGCCAAAAAAGTCTCCATCGGACGCGGCGCCAGGTTCATTCCGCCGTTTTCCGGTTTGGCCGCATCGGGTGCGCCGTCCATCATCAGCATGTGGCCACTGCCGGTTTCGGCCAAAAACCCCATGCCTGAGCGCGTGCCGGTCGCGCCGGTCCAGCTGACTGTGCATTCCATGTGTGATCCTGTGATCTGTCAAAAAGGCCGATTGTCGCAGTGGCCGCGACCGCCGCCCTGGCTCGACGATTATCATTCGGGGCCTCACGACGCTGACCATGACCACCAAACACCTGACCCCGGCCGACTACCTGAAGAAGATCCTGACTGCCCGCGTTTATGACGTGGCGGTTGAGTCGGCGCTGCAGCCCGCCGCCGCCCTGAGCAAGCGCCTGCACAATACGGTGCTGCTCAAACGCGAAGACCAGCAGTCGGTGCGCACGTTCAAGCTGCGCGGGGCTTACAACAAGATGGCGCATCTGACAGCAGAACAACTCGCCCAGGGAGTGATTTGCGCCTCCGCCGGCAACCACGCGCAGGGCGTGGCACTGTCCGCGCGGCACTTGAAGGCGCGGGCCGTGATCGTCATGCCCTCCACCACACCCCAGATCAAGGTGGATGCTGTGCAGGCCCTGGGCGGCGAAACGGTGCTGTTTGGCGACAGCTATTCCGATGCTTACGCCCACGCGCTGGAACTGCAAAAGAGCCAGAACCTGACGTTTGTTCACCCGTTTGATGACCCCGATGTGATTGCCGGGCAAGGCACCATTGCCATGGAGATCCTGCGCCAGCATCAGGGCCGGCTGGACGCCGTGTTTGTGGCGATCGGCGGTGGCGGCTTGATCTCGGGTGTGGCCAATTACATCAAGTCGGTGCGACCGGAGATCAAGGTAATTGGCGTACAGATGACGGATTCTGACGCCATGATGCAGTCGGTGGCCGCCAACAAGCGCGTCACACTGCCTGAAGTCGGCCTGTTCGCCGATGGCACCGCCGTGAAGCTGGTCGGAGAAGAGACCTTTCGCATCGCGCGGCGCCTGGTGGATGACTATGTCACGGTGGACACCGACGCCGTCTGCGCCGCCATCAAGGATGTGTTTGTGGACACCCGCAGTATTGTGGAACCGTCCGGCGCAATGGCGGTTGCGGCCATCAAGCAGTACGTCGCGACGCACAAGGTCCGGGGCGCCACGTTTGCCGCGATTTTGTGTGGCGCCAACATGAACTTCGACCGCCTGCGCTTTGTCGCCGAACGCGCCGAGGTCGGTGAAGAGCGTGAAGCGCTGTTTGCCGTCACGATTCCGGAAGAGCGCGGCAGCTTCAAGCGGTTTTGCGAGTTGATCGGCAATTTGCCCGGTTTTGGCGGCGCCAAGAGCCAGCGCAACGTGACCGAGTTCAATTACCGCATCAGCGACGCCCAGCGGGCCCACGTGTTTGTCGGCCTGACCACCCATGGCAAGGGCGAATCGGCAAAAATCGCCGCCAACTTCTGTAAACATGGTTTTGACACGCTGGATTTGACCCACGACGAGCTGGCCAAGGAGCACATCCGCCATATGGTGGGCGGGCATTCCAACCTGTCCAAGGACGAGCGGCTGATGCGCTTCGTATTCCCGGAGCGGCCCGGCGCCTTGATGAAATTTTTAAGCCTGATGCGCCCCAACTGGAACATCAGCCTGTTTCACTACCGCAACCAGGGCGCCGATTACGGCCGGATATTGGTCGGTCTGCAGGTGCCACAGAGTGATGCAAAGGCTTTTGACGACTTTTTGACAACGCTGGGTTACCCGTATGTTGAGGAAACCGCCAACCCGGTTTACCGCATGTTTTTGCAGCAATGAAGCTCACGTCAAGGCAGTGCTGAAGGCTGCATCGGCGGCGCTACACCGAGCGGAAAAGCTGATTTTCTTCATAAAAATTAACCTGCAGGTTAATTCAAACCCCCAAAACGTCGAAAATCGCAAAAAAAATCGATAAAATACGCTTCTAGCCCTCGTATTATATAGATAGTTTGCTATTTTTTTGATAGTATTGGCAATTCAAGTGTCAGCGTTGCCGGGCCATCCATGCGGGCTGCCAGCTGGGCCCGGCGCGGCCCCACAGACTGCAACACCAGGCCATCTTCCACGGTGGCGCCCACGCGGTAGGGTCGAGCAGGTTTGCCATCCACTGCAATCAGCGCAGTACCCCCCTGCCGGGCGGTCGCCACGACGCCAATCAAGGCCAGGCGGCTGGCGGCACTGGCCACCATCGGCGCGGCTGCTGCCGTGGCCTGCACAATCTGGCCGCCGCCCAGCGCGCGCGCCAGGCCATGGGGGTCAATGGCAGGGGCCTCAGCAATTGGCAAAGACGCCACCGCCCTGTCGTTGCCCTGGCCAGACCATTTCAAACCCCAATACACAGCACTCGCAGCCGCCAGAGCAGCCAGCAAAAAGGCCGCCAGGCGCGGCCCCCACATGCTTTGCGGATTCAGAATCATGCGGCGATTATGATTCAAGTCAATTAGATTCAGCGGCCACAGAACTTCACAGAGGTTACCCAGTCAATGACACATATGATTGAAAAATTGCAAAGGCAGAAGTTGCGCGGAATCAGGTCAATCCTCAACCGTGGATTCACCTTGATCGAGCTGATGGTCGTGCTGGTGATCATTGGCGTACTGGCCGCCTTGATCGTGCCCAACGTGCTGGACCGGGCCGACGACGCCCGCGCCACTGCGGCCAAGACGGATGTCAACAATTTGATGCAGGCCCTGAAACTTTACAAACTGGACAACCAGCGCTTCCCCACGGCCGAGCAGGGTTTGCAGGCGCTGGTCGCCAAACCTGGCAGTGGCCCTGCCGCTGGCAACTGGAAGCCGTATCTGGACAAACTGCCCAACGACCCCTGGGGCCGCGCGTATTTGTACCTTAACCCCGGCGTCAAGGGCGAGATCGACGTGCTGTCGTTCGGCGCCGACGGGCAAGCCGGGGGCGAGGGAAAAAATGCAGATGTTGGCTCGTGGCAATAGGGGTTGTTGCCCCCACGCTCCAACGCGGGGACGGGCCGCTGCGGTTGCTGGATTCACACTGTTGGAGTTGCTGCTGGTCGTCTCGATCATCGCGGTGGCGTCTGCTGGGGTGAGCTTTGCATTGCGGGATTCGGCGCAAACCCAGCTTGAGCGCGAGGCGGTGCGGCTTGCGGCTTTGCTTGAATCAGCGCGGTCGCGTTCCATGGCCAGCGGCTCGCCGGTCCGCTGGCGCACCACGGAGTCAGGCTTTGTGTTTGACGGCCTGCCGGCTGGCTCCTTGCCTGAAGGCTGGCTGTCCGCCGACGTGAGCGCCGCCATTCCAACCCGGTTGATGCTGGGGCCGGAGCCGGTCATCGCGCCTCAAGTGGTTCGGCTGATTTCAACCAGTCAGCCCGGGCGGTCCCTGAGCGTTGCCACCGATGGCGTGCGGCCATTCTCGGTGCGCTCGGGCGACGCCAATGGCGCAGTGGGCAAGCTGTGAACCGGCAGCGTGGTTTCACGCTGGTTGAGGTGCTTGTCGCGCTGGGCATTGTGGCGATTGCGCTGGGGGCCGGCATTCAGGCCACGCTGGCGCTGACCCGCAATGCTGAGCGCCAGTCTGATGTGTTGCTGGCGCATCTTTGCGCTGAAAACGAGTTGGTGAAGGTTCGGCTGTCCAAACAACTGCCCGGTGTGGGCGACACGCGATTGCCGTGCGTTCAGGGCGGTCGGAGCCTGGCCGTAGCGCTGACCGTGCGGCCTACGCCCAACCCCAATTTCCGCCGGGTCGATGCCCAGGTGATGGACGGCGATTCGCCAATTCTGAAGCTCTCCACGGTGTTGGGTCAGTACTGATGGCCGCCCGCTATGCCCCCACACGCCAGGCATTCGGTCGTGCTATCTGCATTGGCGGGTTCACGCTGATCGAACTGCTGGTGGCCATCAGCGTGATGGCGGTCATGGCGGTCTTGAGCTGGCGAGGTCTGGATGGCATGACCCAGGCGCAGGTCAGCTTGCAAAAACGTGCCGACGAAGTGCTCACCTTGCAAGCCGGGCTGAACCAATGGGGCGCCGACCTTGACGCGCTCATCCAGTTGCCGCAAACCCAGTCGCTGGACTGGGACGGCAGAGCCCTGCGCATGACGCGGCGCAGCGCCGCCACCTTGCCTGACACGTCGTCCCAAGGGGTGCCGGATGAAGCGGTCCTGGTGATTGCCTGGGCTAGGCGCGATGTGGGCGGTGCCGGCCAGTGGCTGCGCTGGCAGTCGCCCCCACTGCGAACTCGGGGCGACGTTGACCTGGCGTGGCAAGGCGCCGCGCAATGGGCGCAAAACCCGGGCGATGACCTCAAAGCGCGCGAGGTACTGATCAGCCCCTTGAGCGAGTGGCAGGTCTTCTTCTACCGGGGCGATGCCTGGACCAACCCTTTGTCCAGCGACGGCGCATCGGGAGTCACCGCCCTGGGCACAAGTGTTGGCCCGGTTGCCGGCAGTCCGCCAACTGCTGCCGCCATTGGCATTGGCGCCCTGGGCGCCGCCATTGTGCAAGCCATCTCGCAGGGTGCCAACGCCTTGACCACCGCACCCGTCCCTGAAGGCGTGCGCCTGGTACTGACGCTGCCACCCGGCAACGCCATCAGCGGCACGCTCACGCGCGACTGGGTCCGCCCGACACTGGGGGGCGGAAAGTGACGAGCCGCCGGCAATTTTTCATTCTGCGCGAGCAAGGCGCTGCGATTCTGACCGCCATGCTGACGGTGACTTTGGTGGCATCCCTTGCGGCCGCTGCCCTGTGGCAGCAGTGGCGCAGTCTGGAAGTTGAGGCGGCCCAACGGGCGCGGGTGCAGTCGGCCTGGATTCTGGTGGGGGCGCTGGACTGGGCGCGGCTCATTCTGCGCGAAGACGCACGCACCGGTGGGCCAGACCATCTGGCCGAACCGTGGGCGGTGCCACTGGAGGAAGCGCGCCTGTCAGCTTTCTTTGCGGCCGACCGCAACGCTGCAGATCCGGCTGACGATGTGCAGCAATCTTTCATTTCCGGGCAGATCATCGACCTTCAATCCCGGCTCAACGTCACCAACCTGATTGAGGGCGGCAAGCCGTCGCAACCCGACGTACGCCAGTTCGCCAAACTGTTTGAGCTGCTCGGCCTGCCCGATGCTGAGTTGGAGCGCTTGACCGAAAACCTGCGTTTTGCCTTGGACACAAGCACCGACAACCGTTCAGGCGGCCTGGCCCCGTTGCTGCCCCAGCGTGTCGCGCAACTGGTGTGGCTTGGCGTCTCCGAGAGCAGCGTTGCAGCGCTGACCCCGTTCATCACAATATTGCCCCAGCGCTCCAAGACCAACCTCAATACAGCGCCGGCCGAGGTGGTATTCGCCGCCCTGGACACGCTTGACATGGCACGGGCCCGCCAGTTTGTCACGGCGCGCAGCCTCACGCAACTGCGCACCCTGTCCGATGCGGCCAAACTTCTTGGTGTGAGGGTTGAGGACATCGCGGACACCCAGTTTGGCGTGACAACCAGTTTTTTTGAGGTACGCGGGCGTCTCAGGCTGGACCAGGTCGTGGTACTGGAGCGTTCCATGGTCCAGCGCACCGGCATTGAGGTCAAGACCCTTTGGCGTGAACGTTTTGCGTCCACGGGCGACGGCAAGGCTTCCCTACAATCGCCGTAGACGTTTTGCCATGAACCACCTCATCATTACCCTGCCGCTGGAATTGCCCCAACCCGGCAGTCAACTCGATTACCTGCTGTCGCCAGATGGGCGCCTGCTTACCAGCCACTCCCGCGCCGCGCCTGCGTTGCTGCCCAATGCAGCCCACGGCGAGGTCGTGGTGGTCGTGCCGGTGCAGGCGCTGTCCTGGCACTCGGTGCAATTGCCACGCGGGCTGCTGGCGAAAAATTTTCTCTCGGAAAGCAGCTCACCGCGACTGCGTGCCGTGCTGGAGGGGCTGCTTGAAGAGCGCCTGCTGGATGACCCGGCGCTGCTGCACTTTGCACTGTCACCCACAGCGCGTGACGGTGCGCCGGTGTGGGTGGCGGCCTGCGACCGTGCCTGGTTGCGCGCCTGGCTGCAAACGCTGGAGGCCAGCGCCCACCCAGTGGCCCGTATCGTGCCCGAATTTGCACCCGACGACGCCAGAGCCGAACGCGAAGTCAGCGCGACGGACGCCACCGCCCAGACCGGTGGCACCGTGCTGCAAGTGATCGGCACGCCGCAGCAGGCGTTGATCGTGTTTACCCCGGCAGGCAAGCTTGGGGACCCATTGCAGGCCACGGCCGCGCTCTCGGTACTTCCGCTGTCCCACGATGGCGTCGCGCTGGCCAACTGGCCCGAAGAGGCCGACATCCTGGCCGAACCGGGCGTGGCGGCCCTGGCCGAAGAATTTTTCAAGCGGCGCGTCAATTTGCAGCAAAGTGCACAGCGCTGGCTGCGATCAAGCCAGTCACGATGGGACCTGGCCCAGTTCGACTTGCAAAACAACAACCGCAGCCGCTCCTGGAAACGCGTCACAGGTGCCTTGGCCATGCTTCGCCAATCGCCGCGCTGGCGCGCTGCACGCTGGGCTTTGGGCGCCGCGCTGGTCGTCAATCTGGCCGGGCTCAATGCATGGGCATGGACTGAACGCAACAGCGTGCAAGCCAAACAACTGGCCATCCGCGACGTACTGACCAGTACCTTTCCCAACGTGAAAGTGGTGGTGGATGCACCGGTTCAAATGACCCGGGAGCTTGCCTTGTTGCGCCAGGGTACCGGGGCCAGCTCGGGGGGTGATTTCGACACTCTGCTGGCATCCTTCGGTGCGCTGGCATTGACCAACGGAGCACCTACCGCCATCGACTACGCAGCCGGCGAAGTGCGTATCAAAGGGCTGGATCTGACCGCCGCACAGATTGCCCAGGCGACTGAGCAACTCAAGCGCCAGGCCCTGACGGTCACAACCGACGGGGGCACCCTGTTGATCAAACCCCAGGCAGCACCATGAGTCAAAACCTGCAGACATCCACCCCGGACAGCCAGCGCGCCGGTTGGCTCGGGCACTTGCAGCTTCGCCAGCGTTGGGATGGGCTGGGGCAGCGTGAACAGCGGTTGGTGCTGATCGCCACCTCGCTGGTAACGGCTGCCCTGTTGTGGTGGATTGCGTTGGCACCGGCGCTCGCGACGCTGCAGCTTGCGCAGGAACAGCACTTGCGGCTGGACGCCCAGATGCAGCAGATGCAAACGCTCAAGGCACAAGCCGGCGCGCTGGTGGCACAACCCAAGGTCTTGCCGGATGACGCCAGGCGCAGCCTTGAGGCCAGCCTGAAACAGACGCTCGGCGCCAGCGCGCAAATGGGGGTAGCCGGGAATCGCGCCACGGTAACTCTCAAGGGCGCTTCGCCTGAAAGCCTGGCCCAGTGGCTGACGCAGGCGCGCATCAACGCCCGCGCTTCAACGGCTGAGGTGCGGCTTGTCAAGGCGGTCGCGCCAAGCCCTGGTGCCCTGGCGCCCACGCAAATCCGCTGGGATGGCACCGTCGTGCTGACCCTGCCCGAGCGTTGAGCCCTGTTCGCATGGCTCAACCCAAACCTTCGACAAGACATCTGACCCGTGCGTCGACACCCTGGGGCTGGGCGGTTGGCGGTGCGCTCCTGGGTTTGCTCATGGCAACTTTGGTGTTTGCCCCGGCACGCTGGCTGGCGCTTGCCATCCAAGAAGCCAGCCAGGGGCAACTTGTTTTAAGCGGCGCGCGCGGCACAGTCTGGCATGGTTCGGCTCAGCTGGTGCTGTCAGGCGGTGCGAACAGCATTGGCAGCATGGCACTGCCAGGCGTCGTCAACTGGAATCTCACGCCCGTCATGCGCGGCCTGCAGGCAGACATCGAAGCCCCATGCTGCATGACGCAGCCATTGCGCGCAATAGCATTGCCAGGCTGGGGGGGAGGACGCGTCACCTTCAACGACCACTCCTCCAGTTGGCCAGCAGGCCTTCTGGTGGGGCTTGGCACACCGTGGAACACTGTGCAGGCACAGGGAACACTGGCCATTGCATTGCAGGGGCTGTCATTAGAATGGGCCACCGGGCGGCTGAACCTGGCCGGGCGCGTGCAGGTTGATGCGCAGGATATGGCGTCCCGGCTGTCCACATTGAAACCGATGGGCAGTTACCGGCTCACATTGACGGGAGGCACAGTGAATGCTTTGCAACTTGAAACGCTTCAAGGCAGCCTGCTGCTGAACGGCAGCGGCCAGTGGGTCGGTGGCAGACTTCGCTTTGATGGCGTGGCCAGCGCACTGCCCGAGCGGCAGGACGCACTGTCGAATCTTTTGAACATCATAGGGCGGCGCGACGGCGCGCGGGCCATTATCAAAGTGGGTTAACTCTGCATGAAACGCTTCGGTCTCCCTCCATTTTTTGCGCTGCGAACCGGCATGGTTTCGCTGGCGAGCGGCCTGGTGCTGACCGGGGCGAGCAGCTTGCTGGCGTCAAGTGCTTTGGCACAACAGGCCCTTCCCATCGCCCCGCAGCCTGCGCCGCCCGCAGGTTTACCGGTGTTTCAGACCCCGCTACAAATCCCGGGGCAGCCATTGGCACAGTCGCCAGTGCAGGGCCAGGCGCAGGCCCAGACCCCGATTGGCACGCCCCGCCGTGGCGAGCCCATCACCCTCAACTTTGTAAATGCAGACATCGAAGCCGTGGCCCGCACCATGGCGACCATCACCGGCCGCAATGTCGTGGTTGACCCGCGCGTGAAGGGCATCATGACGCTGACCACCGAGCGCGCAGTGGCGCCCGCGATTGCCTACAACCAGTTCCTGGCCACCTTGCGCCTGCAGGGTTTTACGGTGGTGGAATCAGGCGGGCTGGACAAAGTCATCCCCGAGGCCGATGCCAAGCTCCAAAGCGCCACTGTGACGGTCGGCACGGCTGCCACGAGCCCGGTGGGCAACCAGATCATCACGCAGATTTTCAGGCTGAACTACGAAAACGCCAACAATTTGGTGGCCATCCTGCGCCCGCTGATCAGCCCCAACAACACCATCAACGTCAACCCTGGCAACAACTCGCTGGTCATCACGGACTACGCTGATAACCTGCGCCGCCTGGGCCGCATCATCGCGGCGATGGACGTGTCCAACGCGACCGACATTGAGATCCTCCCACTCAAGCACGCCGTCGCGTCCGACCTCGCGCCATTGGTTCTGCGGTTGATTGAAGCCCCTGCCGGTGGAATTGGTGCCGTTGCGGGGCAAGCCGGTGACAGCTCGTTCAGGACCACCCTGGTGGCGGAACCACGCTCCAATTCGCTGATCCTGCGCGCCGCCAACCCGGCCCGGGTGGCATTGGTCAAGTCGCTGGTTGAAAAACTTGACCGCTCCAGCGATACCGGCGCCAACGGAGCAGCTGGCAATATTTACGTGGTTTACCTGAAAAATGCCGAAGCGACCAAGCTGGCTATCACGCTGCGCGCGGCCGTCAGCGCCGAAGCCAGCCGTGCCACGGTGCTGCCCGGTACGCCCTCTGCGGCAGCCCCGGCGGGCGCGGGGGCCAGCCAGGCTTTGGCTCAATCAGCCCAACCCTCGACAGGTGGCCAGATTCAGGCCGATCCGGCAACCAACTCACTTATCATCACCGCCAGCGAACCGCAATACCGCCAGATTCGGGCTGTGATCGACAAGCTCGACGTGCGCCGCGCCCAGGTCTATGTGGAGAGCCTGATCGCCGAGGTCAACGCCGACAAGGCGGCCGAATTTGGCATTCAGTGGCAGGGGCCACTCGGCAAAAATGGCGACAGCGCGATCGGCCTGTTGGGTACCAACTTTCGCATCGGCGGCACCAACATCATTTCACTGGCCACTGGCGGCGGCACGGTGGCTCCTAGCGCCGGGTTGAACATCGGCGTGGCGAACCAAACCGCCGGCGCCGGTGGCAGCAGCATTTACGTGCTCGGGTTCCTGGCGCGCTTTCTTCAAGCCAATGGCGACGGCAATATTCTGTCAACGCCCAACCTGCTCACGCTGGACAACGAGGAAGCCAAAATTGTGATTGGCCAGAATGTGCCGTTTGTCACCGGGCAATTCACCAATGCCGGGGGCAATGCCAATACCGTCAATCCGTTTCAGACGATTGAGCGCAAGGACGTTGGCCTGACCCTCAAGGTCAAGCCGCAAATCAGCGAAAACGGCACGGTGCGCCTGACGATTTCGCAGGAGGTCTCCACCGTGCAGGCATCCACTGTCAACGCCGCCAACGGCCCGACCACCAACAAGCGCTCAATCGACACCAATGTGCTGGTGCAGGATGGCTCCATCGTCGTACTGGGCGGCTTGCTCTCAGACGAATACTCTGGCAACCTGGAAAAAGTACCTGGCCTGGGCGATCTGCCGCTGTTTGGCAACCTCTTCAAGTCAGAAACCCGAAGCCGCAAAAAAACCAACCTGATGGTTTTCCTGCGGCCGGTGGTGGTGCGTGACAGCAGCGCCACCGACTCCCTTTCGGTGGACCGCTACGACCTGATGCGCAATGCCCAGCAGGCGTCGCAACCCGAGCCCAACGTGCTGGTTCCGGTGAACGAGGCACCCATGCTGCCCGACCTGAGCCCCCGTCCGCCCGGTACTGCGCCAGCCATTCAGAAGTAATGCCGACCCGATACCCCCTGCCCTATGCCTTTGCGCGTACGCACCAGTTGCTGCTGGAGGATGATGGCACCGCGTTGACACTGTGCCTGCATGCCGGCTCCAACCCGTCGGGCGCGAGCGAAGTCGCCCGCAAATTTGGCGCCTGCAGTGTGGAAGTGCATCCTGCGGACGTGTTGATCCAGCGCATCAGCGCGGCCTATGCGCAGGGCGAATCCAGCGCCGCCACGGTGGTCAGCGAGGTCGAAAGCGACGCCGACCTGACCCGCATGATGCAGGACCTGCCGGCCATTGAAGACCTGCTGGAAACGGCCGATGACGCGCCCATCATCCGCATGCTCAACGCCTTGCTGACGCAGGCCGCGCGCGATGGCGCCAGCGACATCCACATCGAACCCTACGAGCGCCATTCCAGCGTGCGGTTTCGCGTTGATGGCACGCTGCGCGAAGTCGTCAAACCCAACCGTGCCTTGCATGCCGCCCTGATCTCGCGCCTGAAAATCATGGCCGAGCTCGACATTTCTGAAAAGCGCATGCCGCAGGACGGCCGCATTTCCCTGCGCATTGGCACCCGCGCGGTGGACGTGCGCGTCAGCACCCTGCCCAGCGCGCATGGCGAACGCGCCGTGCTGCGCCTCCTGGACAAATCAGAAAGCAAGCTCAACCTGGAGGCCGTGGGCATGCAGGGCAAAGTGCTGGCGCAACTGCAAAAGCTCATCGCCCAGCCACACGGCATCATCCTGGTGACTGGCCCCACCGGGTCGGGCAAAACCACCACGCTGTACGCCGCCCTGAGCCGCCTGGACGCCGCCGGCAGCAACATCATGACGGTGGAAGACCCGATTGAATACGAGCTGTCGGGCATTGGCCAAACCCAGGTCAACGCCAAGATCGACCTGACCTTTGCCAAAGCCCTGCGTGCCATCCTGCGGCAAGACCCGGATGTGATCATGATTGGTGAAATCCGCGATTTCGAAACCGCACAGATCGCCATCCAGGCCTCGCTGACCGGCCACCTGGTGCTGGCCACCCTGCACACCAATGACGCTGCCAGCGCCGTCACACGACTGACCGACATGGGCATAGAGCCGTTCTTGCTGAGCTCTTCCCTGCTCGGGGTTTTGGCGCAACGGCTGGTGCGCAAGTTGTGTGTGCATTGCAAATTAGCGGATGCCGATAACGGCACCTATCACCCCGTCGGCTGCCAGCATTGCGGCCACACCGGCTACCAGGGCCGCACCGGCGTGTTTGAGCTGCTGGTCACTGACGACGCCATCCGCGCGCAAATCCATCAGAAAACCTCTGAAGCCGAGATCCGCGCTGCGGCGATCCAGGGTGGCATGACACTGATGCGCGACGACGGCGAACGTCTGGTCCAAAGCGGCATCACCTCGCGCGAAGAACTGGTGCGGGTCACGCGCGACTGATCAAAACTATTTTGCTACTATATAAATAGCAAACTATATATATAATACGAGAGCTAAAGGCATATTTTGTTGGTATTTTGGCAAAAAAAGTACGGTTTTACGGTTTTTGGAGAATATTTCATATCACAAGTGATATGAATAGCTTATGCCCGCCTATACCTTTGAAGCCCTCACCGCTGACGGAGAAACCCGCAAAGGCGTCATGCAGGCCGACTCGGCCCGCGCCGCACGCGGGCTGCTGCGTGCCCAGGCGCTGGTGCCGGTTCATGTCGAAGCGGTTGGCTCAGGCGCGGCCAGCCAGTCGCAGGCAGGCGGCGCCACACCGGGCCTGCTGGGCATTTCCATCTTCACCAAGCGGGCTTTCAACAACACGGCTTTGGCCATCTGGACGCGGCAAATCGCCGGGCTGGTTTCGTCCGGCCTGCCGCTGGAGCGCGCGCTCACCTCGTTGAGCGACGAAGCTCAGGACGAAGCCCAGCGCAATCTGGTCGCCACGCTGCGTGCCGAAGTCAACGGTGGCGCCACATTTGCCAAGGCTCTGGCGCAACACCCGCGTGAGTTCTCGGGCATTTTTGTCGCGGTGATTGGCGCTGGCGAGCAAAGCGGCAACCTGGGCCTGGTGCTGGAGCGCCTGGCTGACGACCTTGAAGAGCAGCAGGCACTCAAAGCCAAACTTATCGGCGCCGCACTTTACCCGGCCATCGT
>JANMCB010000179.1:0-2643 GCA_031360805.1 Rhodoferax sp. | reverse complement strand
GCCGTCATGGCTGCCACAGTGGCGGGGCGGGCGGCGACGCGGGCACGGTAGGCGACCAGATTGGCGTAGGGGGCCAGGTCAATGCCGACATACTGCGCCCAGTTGGTCACCGTGAAGAGGTAGCCGTCGGCCACGCTGTAGGTGTCACCCATGACGTACTGTTTACCTGCCAGCAGGCCATCGGTGAACTTCAGGCGCTCTTGCAGCTTCGCGATCACCACGGTTTTGAACTCGGCCGGTGTTGCGGGGTTGAACAGTGGGCTGAAGCCCTTGTGCAGCTCGGTGCCGATGAAGTTCAGCATTTCCTGCAGCTTGGAGCGCTCAAACGTGCCGTTGGCGGGCGCCAGGTTTTTGGCGGGCACCTGGTCAGCAATGTATTGCACGATGGCCGGGCCTTCACGCAGTTGGCGACCGTCGTCCAGCACCAAAAGCGGCACATAGCCCAGCGGGTTGATGGTGTAGTAATCAGTGCCGTCTTCGAGCTTGTGGGTTTTGGTGGGCGCGGCCACAGCGTCGAACTTCAGACCGGCCTCCTTCAGGGCGATGTGGGGGGACAGTGAGCAGGCGCCGGGGGAGTAATAGAGTTTCATGGTGTCGTCCTTGGTTTGGTAGCCCTTGTTGGGGCTGGTTTGAAAGATTCGAAGAATGATGATGCTAGCGGCCTGTTATGGCCTTTGCTGGCCGGGCCAATTCAGATTATGTGCGACGCTGCTCCAAAGCAATGTCAAAAACCGTGCCTCGGTTAAGGCGTGAGCGCGGGTTGAATTGGCGGCCCACAATGAAAATTTACCACAATTGCGGTAGATCGGGTAGCTGGCGTAGCCCTTGGGGGTGCCGTCAGCCGATTTCCTGATAAAACTACGCGCTAACCCTCGTATAATATAGAAACATAGCTATATTTAGTGCAGCAAAGAAACTACACCGCATACCCTGGATTCTCCCGGTCCAGCTTGCGCAGAAGCGCGGGCCAGGCCAGGTTCGAGCCTTGTCCCGCCGTAGCCACTTTGGAGATGTTGGCGTTGGCGGCAATGGGACCGGGGCCGATGTAATTGAGCTCGGCGCCGCCGGATTGCGCGTCAATCTGGATGCGGCAGGTGTTCTCGAAGAAATACATGTTGATGAAAGCTTCCTGAATGGTTCTGCCCACCGTCAACAGGCCATGGTTGCGCAGCATCAAATAATTGGCCGTTCCCAGGTTGGCTTGCAGGCGCGGTTTTTCGTCCGGGTTAAGGGCCACGCCTTCGTAATCATGGTAGGCTAGGTTGCCCAAAATCAGGGTGGATTGCTGGCTCAGAGGCAATACGCCAGCTTTTTGCGCGCTCACTGCCACACCGGCACGGCTGTGGGTGTGCAGCACGCAGCCGGCGTCGTCGCGCACTTCGTGGATGCAACTGTGAATCGTGAAGCCGGCCGGATTCACCGGGAAGGGCGACTCGCGCAGCTTGTTGCAGCTTTGGTCGATCATCACCAGGCTGGAAGCGGTGATCTCATCAAACATCAGGCCATAAGGATTGATCAGGAAGTTGTGCTCCGGGCCGGGCACGCGCGCTGAGATGTGGGTGAAGACCAGGTCGCTCCAGCCGTAGGCGGCGACCAGGCGGTAGGCAGCGGCCAGGTCAACGCGCAGTTGCCATTCTTCTGCGCTGACAACTTCTTTGAGGGATGGGATTTTCATGAGGGGCTCCAGTGCGTGGGATCTCAATATTAGGCCAAGATTGGACTCTGGGTTGTCCAATCAATGACAGGGTGGTTTTAGTTTGATAAAATGTACAAAATATAGAAAGTTGTACAAAATGCAAACTATTCCACTCAGTGAATTTCGTGCCCATGCCTCGGCCATGATTGACTTGGTCGAGAAGGGCGAAACCGTGCGCATTTTGCGCCATGGCAAGCCGGTGGCTGAACTGGTGCCTTGCAAGGCCGAGCAGCCTGCCAGGACTCCGCATTGGAAATTACCGATCGAACCGCTGAATATCGTGCGCCCGGACGGAAAAACCGGTGCACAACTCATTATTGAAGAGCGGGAGAGTGGCTGGTGAGCCGCATTCTGTTTGACTCTTCGGCACTCTACAAACGCTATAACCTGGAGTTTGGACGGGAGCAGGTACTTTCGCTTCTGCAGCGCGCCAAATTTGTCGTGGTTGCGGCGCATGGCTTGACTGAAATAGCCTCGGCATTTCATCGGCAACGCCATGACGGACATTTGTCTGACGAAGACTATGAGTTGATGATGCGGCAGGTGCAGCGCGACTTTGCCGAATTCGAAGTGGTCGCGCTTGATAAGCGGGTGGAAGCGTTCGCGATTGCTGCGATGCGGCGCGCGCGCCTTCGGGCCATGGATGCATTGCATCTGGGCACTGCGATGGTTTCGGGCATTGACCTTTTTGTGACGGCTGACAAACGGCAGGCCGAAGCGGCAAATGCGGTTGGTTTGACCACCGAGTGGATTGGCGCTTGAGCGCCCAGGATAGGAATGACGTGTATGAACTACCCCCAGGAATTTGACGTGATCGTCGTCGGCGGCGGCCACGCCGGCACTGAAGCCGCGCTGGCATCGGCGCGCATGGGCAGCAAGACGTTGCTGCTTTCACACAATATTGAAACGCTCGGCCAGATGAGCTGCAACCCGTCGATTGGCGGCAT
>JANMCB010000157.1:0-7494 GCA_031360805.1 Rhodoferax sp. | reverse complement strand
ACTTCTCAACGCGTCCAGGGTCACAGCGCTGTCCAGTTGCTGCAACTTACGCTGCGCAACGGAGGATATATTCGCAAACCGAGGTACTTTCTTGCCCTCAAACAGATCGGCCGTGTCTTGATCTGCGAAAGAATTGATCATGGCGTCATTTTATACCGATTGCCGGTAAGCGGCAAATCTTAGCAGTTGCAGACACATCTGCCGTGAAGTTAGTTCATTGCCCGGGCCAAACCAAGCATTTTGCGTCAACGCATTAGTTTTTCTGGTGACTCGGTCTTGGTAACGGTATGACCGCCGGAAATTTCCCCATCATCAGCCAGAACATACACGGCGCTTTGTCGTGATATTCCCCCAGCATGGGCGGTCCCATTCCACGCTGACTTTTCTGAGAGAACTGCCCAGACCAGCGCGTAATTTTTCTCTAACAGATATTGGAGCATCGCAATTTGATCAACCACCAGAACCCGCTGACCTTGCGTGGAGCCCATAAAAATGCACCTGCCATCATTGCTGTGAATTTCCACTGAACCGCTTGCGGTCAATTGTGGCGCCGATAGCGGTGCGCCCAACACCTCGCCAATTCCTCGGTGCAACGTGGGTGCGGGCAGTTGCACGTGCTTTGACTCTTTTGAAATTTCACAAACCGGCAAGAAAAACTGCTTCTTAAGACCTCGAAACCACGTCTCGTTCAGTCGACAGCTCTCGTCAATCTCCGCAAGAGCCGCATGCCATGGATACTCAGAGACCCAGCACTGATGCACCTCCGGAATATTGCATCCGTCCCCAAAAAAATCTTTACTACGAAAGATCTTCAAGTCCTTTGCAAGATCAGTTTTAGGTATCAAAACCACACGCACATCAATCCATTGCGACATCTGCGCAGATTTGTACTTTTCGACACCAAATCCGAGTTCTTCATCGAAATTCAAATGCGTGTTCAGGACAATCCATTGCCTGTTTTCGTGGTTCAGAGTGAGATACGGATCGAACGTTGGGAAACCGGAACTCACCCACTTCTGTTTTTCTGCAACGGTATCACTTGACGAAATGGGGTTCTCGATCTTCCACCACGATGGAGTGCCATCCTCAGCTAAAACATCCTGCGTTCCAACCGCATGGCTTGGGTCGTAATCTCGCACAGACAATTCCCATGCACCACGAAGCGGCCTGTCAACTCCTCCCCACACGTGAAATAGAAGCGAATCGGTCAACAGCCCCAAGTATTCGTGCAAGCCGATCCACTGGTACTTTTTCGACAACCGTTCTACTTTTTTTTCATCTCTCCCGCGTCCGCCATAACCCAACCGTTTTTCAAAATCAGCGTAGCGGGCCGGTGTCCATCCAAGTTCCACAACCCGCTGCCAAATGTAGCGCCGAGCGAAACGCGCGTCGTGCAACTGACCACCCCTAAATAGGCCCACTGCCTTCGTATCAACCTTCTCATCATCTACAAAGTGATGAACGGCCGACCCCATTACATAGCGTCCGAAATCTCCATAGTGGCCCATTTCTTCAGGTACAAGTGAAGATGCAATCCGACTGAAATCAGGGTCGCTTGCGTAAACCTGAACTTGCTCCTCAGTCCAGACCGCGGGTCTTAACCTGCTAACTTTCTTTTCCAGTAAATCAAGATTCGTAGCGGACAACACACCAACCTCGCATGCGTGGCGAACAATAAATTCTGCGTAATCACGTTGCAGAATATGCGGGGCAACGTCGCCCTGTTGCCAAAAGTGACTGAGGACGAACTCCGAGACCTGTTTTGACTTTGGTGACCGAAGGTAAGGCAATACGCCACACATCACCGCTAGAAGTCTCTCCTTGACATAGGGGTCATTGACTTCCCAAAAATTCTCAAGTAGCCACATGCATATTGCACCGGACCGATTTGCAACCAATACGCGAATGGCAATATCGGTCGCCCTGTCGCGCAACTCTCGATTGGGCGAGCTTGTCAGCCATAGCAAGACTATGGCCGCCAGTCGAACCTGCTCATCAGACGCTTGCCCCGCTGACGCGTCTGCCCAGTAAAGAAATGGCGCGACAGCGCTTTCCCCAGTCTGATCCGTTGGGTTTTCTAATGCAAGTGAAATTGTCCACATGGACTCGCGCGCTGGCAAAGCCAAATTGAAGAGATGGCGATGCAAGCGATCAGCATTCAACGGGTGCCCTGGCACGCACGCAAAATGAAGTATTCGTTCCCAGACATCGCGCGGACTGCGTGCAGTTTTGGCCCACAAATTGAAGAGACGGAGGATTTGAGTGTCTTTTGGGCCAAGTACTCGCCACGGAAGCGCATCCAACCATGCAGACCACATTAAATCTTTGGCCCGGGAACGTGCCCATTCTTCACGAATCAGAGGCGCAATTGGACACTCAACCAACTCGACTCCAAGGGCATCAGGCAGCAGCAGCGCATATGCAAATAGGCGGGGCGCCGCCATCGAATCCAGTAGTCCCGCTTTAACCAAGCTCGGCAGCATGTTCGACTGCCAATAAGCCAGCCACTCACCTTTGGTCGAAAAGCCTTGTAACGCGACTTGAGCGATACGCACGTCGCTAAACCGCTCATATTGCAAACGGATTTGAAGTCCATCCGGAGTTTCAATTTCCTGCAATAGGCCCCCAGAGTTCAAATGGCGGTACAGCGAGTTAGAAGCGGTGGGGACAGCAAAATTCTTTAAACAGATCGACTCAACCTGTGCTGCGTCCAAGCGTTTCGCGTCCGACCGAGCAAGCGCTTGGACAATCTCGTTTACTGCACGTGCTGTTGCGCCTCGTGGACAATCAATCTGCGCCTCAATATCCTCTGCAATACGTGCTTCCCAGTCTGTTAATACACGAACAAATGAA
Organism: Rhodoferax sp.; assembly: GCA_031360805.1. Lineage (GTDB taxonomy): Bacteria > Pseudomonadota > Gammaproteobacteria > Burkholderiales > Burkholderiaceae_C > JANYCG01. Next base: position 4,641 of record JANMCB010000157.1, on the reverse strand, counting down.
AGGGGGCCCAATGGCAATGTCCTGCCACGGTAGGCCTCACAAAAAGTTTTCAAAAATAGCGGGTTTTGAAACTCCGGATTCAGCGTCGGAAACTGCGGGCTGATCACCTTATAGCCGTCAAAGTACGCTTTCACTGCGGAGTGAAACTGGAGATCAAACCCACGATGTCTGACTGCAACCGTGTCATTCAAAATCTTTGCTGGTACTGACGATTCCAGGCAGTCAGAACGGCAAGAGACCAGCAGCTTGACGAGCGGAAATTCTTGCACCAAAGCGACGAGTTGCGGCAATTCCCGTCTCCACAGGCCTCGTGGTGGTGACTCATTGATGGCGTCAATCATCAGCACTGCCGAAGTGCCTGTAATCGCAGCCTGAGTTGATAGACAGGCAATCAGCTCCCGCATAGTCCAGCGCCAATCTACAAGGCTTGGAATCTGCGAGGCCAACACATCCTGTGAAGCGAATCTTTCGCCAACTATAAGGAGGCAGGCCCGCCCTTCGGCGAGAATCGTTCTCGCCAGGTTGGCCATAAGGTGGCTTTTCCCGCTCCCGGCTTCCCCAGTCAGTACCCAAACAGGTTGTCTCTGGGCTCTTATAAATCTCTGAACTTCTTCCTGTATTTGACCCGCCAGGTATCTGGCTTCCTCCAGCTTCGAGTCGCGACAAAAGTCGCGAAATATTTCCCTGTCGTACTCGCCAGATGCATCCCTTGGAAACAGTTTGTAAAGCAAACCTTGACCTTGTTTTGACAATTCGATAAGTGCCGCGATCAGGTCGTCGCCTTGTTTTATGAGATTCCCACCTTCCAAGGCACTCTGCATTTTCTGGTGGGCCTGTTGGAGCTTTGCGAGGGAGGCCGAAACCTTCAGTTTTGCAATTTCCCCAGGCGCCTTTTCGATCACACTGCGCCAGACGATGACTAGCTTGGAGCAGGCCTTACGATGGGCGTCGATTGCTTTTTCTGAGCCAGTTAAAAACCCGAGTGTGACCTCTGCAGATGTGGCGTGGTGAAGTGTTGGCGTGTACCGGTCATGAAGCTGATCAATCGCCACTTCCGTTTGTTTGGAAACCCAGGCAAGGGAAAAATCCGGGCAGTCAAACCAATAAGTCAGCAGGTGACTTGCCTCTGACTTGACCAGATAACCAAGAAGTTCCGAGCTTCCTGCCCATTCGACAGCAAGAGTTGGATTCAGAGCGCGCCAGGCAGCGACGAGCGTATCCCACTTTCTTTTCTGGCTTGGCGTTCTATCCAATGGCACACACACGATGTACCGTGTCAACTCAGGATGCTTTGCTGAGGCTGTCTTTACAGAGTCGTCAATTTGCCGCCATTGCGGGTCATCCATTTTCGCAAAGAATTTCGACTGGAGACCGACGAAGTTGCCAGATACCGTGAATGCAATCGCCTCCACGCCTCCATCTCCGCCACGACCCTCAACCCGATCAAGGCCGACAATGCGCTCGCCAATTAGCGCAGGTAGGAGCTGGACGCAAAGCTCTTCGAAACCCTTGTCTTGTTTTCCTTCAAGAGTCCGGATTTCTGAAAATTTGATATTTGGTTTCTTGCCCTCACCGCTTCTTTTCACAAGCATCCCTTCTTTTGTTCTAATTGGCTTTTCGATTGCTAGCCGCGTGACAACCAAATACCTTCTGAGTTAGGTGATGCACTGGATCGACCAGGGACAGGGCTGCGATATCGTCTTACCCCACCCACACCCGTGCATTGCGCCACAACTGCATCCAGCCGCTTTGCGCTGACAAGTCGCCATCTGTCCAGCTCATCTGCACATTGCGGAACACCCGCTCGGGGTGCGGCATCATGGCGGTGAAGCGGCCGTCTGCTGTGGTGACTGCCGTCAGGCCGCCCGCACTGCCGTTGGGGTTGAACGGGTAGGCTTCGGTGGGCTGGCCATGGTTGTCTGCGAAGCGCATGGCGGCGATGGCTTTGGCCGAGTTGCCTCGCCCGCCGCTCGCCGGCTCAAAGTTGGCATAACCCTCGCCGTGCGCCACGGCAATCGGCAAACGAATGCCAGCCATGCCGTTGAAGAACAGGCTGGGTGATTCCAGAATCTCGACCAGGCTTAAACGCGCTTCAAAGCGTTCGCTCTTGTTGGTTGTAAAACGTGGCCAACTTTCCGCGCCAGGGATGATGTCAGCCAGCTCGGCAAACATCTGGCAGCCATTGCATACGCCCAGACCGAAGGTGTGAGTACGGCTAAAAAAGGTTTTGAACTGATCAGCCAACGCTGGGTTGAAAGTGATGGAACGCGCCCAGCCAATGCCTGCGCCCAGGGTGTCGCCATAGCTGAAGCCACCGCAGGCGACGATGCCCTTGAAGTCTTCAAGCCTGGCACGGCCGATTTGCAGGTCGGTCATGTGCACGTCGAAAGCGTCAAAACCCGCTTCGGTAAAGGCGTAGGCCATTTCCACGTGCGAGTTGACGCCTTGCTCGCGCAGCACAGCAACGCGGGGGCGCGACAGCATCAAAGCGGCACTTGATGGCGCAGGTGACGCTGCCGATGTCGACCGACCTGGCAGATAAACGTGCAAACCCGGGTCATCAGGAGCGCCTGCAACGGCATGCTCGGCGTCTGCACATGCTGGGTTGTCGCGCAACTGGCAAATCTTCCAGCTCGTACTGTCCCAGACCTGGTGCAGGTCTTGCAACTTGGCGGTGAACACGGCCTTGGCATCACGCCATACCTGCACTTCGCCCACGCCAGCGGCAATCGTTGCATTGGCAGGGCGGGTCTTGCCAATGAAGTGGCTGTGTTTGCTCAAACCGTGCTCACGCAGGGTTTGCATGACTTCATTGCGCTGTGCAGTTCGCACTTGCAAGAGTACGCCCAACTCTTCATTGAACAATGCCTTCAGTGTGAGCTCTTCGCGCCGCGCACTCACCTGCCCGGCCCAGTTTTTACTGTCACCCATTTCAGCGCGACTGTCGGAAATGCCGTCGCCCTCCGTGACGAGCATGTCAACATTCAGTGCCACGCCAACATGTCCCGCAAACGCCATCTCGCAGGCTGCCGCGAACAAGCCACCGTCGCTGCGGTCGTGGTAGGCCAACAGCTTGCCCTGCCTGCGCAGGGTGTTGACTGCCTTGACCAGATTGACCAAATCCTGCGGGTCGTCCAGGTCAGGTACTTCATCGCCCAGTTGATCCAGCGTCTGCGCCAGAATGCTGCCACCCATGCGGCTCTTGCCCCGGCCCAGATCGACCAGCACCAGCGTGGTGTCAGCGTCCGTGGAATTGAGTTGTGGCGTCAGCGTGCCGCGTACATCGGCCAACGTGGCGAAGGCGGTGACGATCAGGCTGACGGGGCTGATGACTTTTTTATCCTCCCATACTGTGCGCATCGACAACGAGTCTTTGCCCACAGGAATGGAAATGCCAAGCGCGGGGCATAGCTCCAACCCGACCGCTTTGACGGTCGCAAAGAGTGCCGCATCCTCACCCGGCTCCCCGCAAGCCGCCATCCAGTTGGCAGACAGCTTGACGCGTGACAACTCTATGGGTGCGGCCAGCAGGTTGGTGATGGCCTCGGCCACGGCCATGCGGCCCGATGCCGGTGCGTTGATGCTGGCCAGCGGCGTGCGCTCGCCCATGCTCATGGCCTCGCCCGCGAAGCCCTTGTAGTCGGCCAGCGTGACGGCGCAGTCCGCCACCGGCACCTGCCACGGTCCGACCATCTGGTCGCGGTGGCTTAAACCGCCCACAGTGCGGTCGCCTATGGTGATCAGGAAGCGCTTCGACGCTACCGTCGGGTGCGCCAACACGTCAATGCAGGCTTTTTGCAGATCGATACCCGTCAGGTCGAGCGGTTTGAATTGCCGCATGACTGTTTTTACGTCGCGGTGCATTTTGGGCGGTTTGCCCAGCAGCACGTTCATAGGCATCTGGACCGGTGCTTGCAACGTGTCGTCACCATCGGAAAGGATGAGTTGACGCTCTTCAGTCGCCACACCCACCACCGCGAACGGGCAACGCTCGCGCTCACAGAACGACGTGAACAGGTCCAGCGATTCGGGCGCAATGGCCAGCACATACCGCTCCTGGCTCTCATTGCACCAGATTTCTTTCGGGGCCAGGCCCGACTCTTCCAGCGGCACCGCGCGCAAGTCGAACCGTGCGCCACGGCCTGCGTCGTTAGTCAGCTCGGGGAAGGCGTTGCTCAAGCCGCCTGCGCCCACGTCATGAATCGCGAGGATGGGATTCTCCGCTTGGAGATTCCAGCAATGGTTGATCACCTCTTGCGCGCGCCGCTCAATCTCCGGGTTGCCGCGCTGCACCGAGTCAAAGTCAAGCTGCGCCGCGTTCGCACCCGTCGCCATCGAGCTTGCGGCGCTGCCGCCCATGCCGATGCGCATGCCGGGGCCACCGAGCTGGATCAACAGGCTACCTGCGGGGAACTCGATTTTTTTGGTTTGCGCTTCGTCGATCACACCCAAGCCGCCCGCGATCATGATCGGCTTGTGGTAGCCGCGCTGCTCGCGTACCTCGCCTGCGGACGTGGTGTGCGTGATCGTCTGCTCGTACTCGCGGAAGTAGCCCAGCAAATTCGGCCTGCCGAACTCGTTGTTGAACGCCGCGCCGCCCAAAGGGCCTTCAAGCATGATTTGCAGCGGGCTGGCGATGTG
>JANMCB010000132.1:0-3138 GCA_031360805.1 Rhodoferax sp. | reverse complement strand
CGGGCGATTTGGGGGAGATTGGGTCATGAATGCGAAGCGTTGCGGACCACTATTCTAAAATCGATACATTGCGCACCCGGCGCGGCCTGGGTTCGGCCTGATTAGGGCCTTGGGCTCTTGCCTCCTACACCCCCACCTTTCAAGGCGCGGGGTGTTTCCCTTTTGTGTTTTCAATCTGAACCTGTCAATGGAATTACCCAAGCTTAGCCAAGGCAAACGCTACACCCTGCCCCGCCCGCCGGGGTCAGCCGATGCCCTGCTGTTGGCGCAATTGAGCCAGCGTGAAAAAGGCCAGCGCAAGCAGCTTGCCATCGTCACCGCTGATGCGACGGACGCACAGCGCCTGATCGACGAGATGACGTTTTTTGGCCCCGACCTGCGCTGCGTCCTGTTCCCCGACTGGGAAACCTTGCCGTATGACACGTTCTCGCCGCACCAGGACCTGATCAGCGAACGGCTTGCCACATTGTGGCGGCTGCAACAGCGCGACAAGGACACTGGCGCCGATGTGGTGGTGATCCCGGCCACCACAGCCCTGTACCGCGTCGCACCGCCGGGTTTTCTGGCGGGCTACACCTTCGAGTTCAAAGTCAAGCAAAAGCTGGACGAGGCGAAGCTCAAGGCGCAGCTTTCGCTGGCCGGGTACAGCCACGTCACCCAGGTCGTGAGCCCCGGGGAATACGCTGTGCGCGGCGGTTTGATTGACCTGTTCCCCATGGGCAGCCCGGTGCCGTACCGCGTCGATTTGTTTGACGACGAGATTGACAGCATCCGCACCTTCGACCCCGACAGCCAGCGCAGCCTGTACCCGGTGCCCGAAGTGCGTCTGTTGCCGGGGCGCGAATTTCCGATGGACGACGCCGCACGCACCAAATTCCGCAGGCGCTGGCGCGAATTGCTCGAAGGCGACCCGACCAAGAGCCGCATCTACAAAGACATTGGCAATGGCGTCGCCACTGCCGGCATTGAGTACTACCTGCCGCTGTTTTTCGACGAAACGGCCACGGTGTTTGATTACCTCGGTGCCGACGCCACAGTCGTTTTGCATGGTGACCTGGAAGGTGCGTTTCACCGTTTCTGGCAGGACACCAAGGACCGCTACCGGCTGGTGCAAACCGACCCCGAGCGCCCCGCGCTACCGCCCGAGGCGCTGTTTCTGGGCACCGAGCAGTTCTATTCCCGGGCCAACGGCTATGCCCAACTGGCGATCAAGCCACCCACGAGCGACCCATCGGCCTTTGTTGACATTGAAATTCTGCCCGTACTCTCTGTGGAGCGCGGCAGCGAAGACCCTCTGGCCCGCCTGAAAACCCACGCACGAAACACCCAGCAACGCATACTGGTGCTGGCCGAAAGCGACGGGCGCCGCGCCAGCCTGCTGGATTTCTTCCACGCGTCACAGGTCAACCCGCCCGCCTTTGACTCGCTGCTGGATTTTCAGACCAGCACGGAGCCCATCGGCATCGCGACGTCGATGCTCAACACCGGCTTTGCCTGGCTTGAATCCAGCGGTTCAACGGGCGGCGGCATCGACTTCGTCACCGAGACCGAACTCTTCGCCGCGGGCCCCACCACGCGTCGGCGCAAAAAGCAGGAGCAGGTCAGCGACGTAGAAGCGCTGATCAAGGACCTGAGCGAATTAAATCTGGGCGACCCGGTGGTTCACTCGAGCCACGGCATTGGCCGTTACAAAGGCCTGGTCAATCTGGATTTGGGCAACAAGCTGGCCAATGGCGAGCCGGAGATTCAAGAGTTCCTGCACCTGGAATATGCCGACAAGGCCACGCTTTACGTGCCCGTGAGCCAACTGCAGCTCATCAGCCGCTACACCGGCGTGAGTGCCGATGAAGCGCCCTTGCACCGGTTGGGCAGCGGCCAGTGGGAAAAGGCCAAACGCCGTGCTGCCGAGCAAATCCGCGACAGCGCCGCCGAGTTGCTGAACATCTACGCGCGCCGCGCGGTGCGTGAAGGCCACCCGTTCCGCTATTCGCCCAACGACTACGAAACCTTTGCCAATGCCTTTGGATTTGAAGAAACGGCCGATCAGAAGGCCGCCATCCACGCGGTGATCCAGGACATGATCAGCCCCCGCCCCATGGACCGGCTGATCTGCGGCGATGTGGGTTTTGGCAAGACCGAAGTCGCTTTGCGCGCGGCTTTCATTGCGATCACTGGCGGGAAGCAGGTGGCGTTTTTGGCACCCACCACGCTGCTGGCCGAACAGCATTTTCAAACACTGACCGACCGCTTCAGCAAGTGGCCGGTCAAAGTGGCAGAAGTGTCGCGTTTTCGTTCGACCAAGGAAGTCAACGCCTCGCTCAAAGGCATTGCCGACGGCACGGTGGACATTGTGGTGGGCACCCACAAGCTGCTCAGTGAGTCAACCAAGTTCAAGGACCTGGGCCTGCTCATCATCGATGAGGAACACCGTTTTGGCGTGCGCCACAAAGAGGCCATGAAGGCCCTGCGCGCCGAAGTGGATGTGCTGACGCTGACCGCCACGCCGATTCCGCGCACCCTGGGCATGGCACTCGAAGGCCTGCGCGATTTGAGCGTGATTGCCACCGCGCCGCAGCGCCGCCTGGCCATCAAGACCTTTGTACGCACGGAAGGCAATGGCGTGATCCGTGAAGCCGTGCTGCGCGAATTGAAGCGCGGCGGCCAGGTCTACTTTTTGCATAACGAAGTGGAAACGATTGAAAACCGCCGTGCCAAGCTGGAGGAATTGTTGCCCGAAGCCCGGATTGCCGTGGCCCATGGCCAGATGCCCGAGCGCCAGCTGGAAAGCGTGATGCGCGACTTTGTGGCCCAGCGCTACAACCTGCTGCTGTGCTCGACGATCATCGAAACCGGCATCGACGTGCCCACGGCCAACACGATTGTGATGAGCCGCGCTGACAAGTTCGGCCTGGCGCAGCTGCACCAGCTTCGCGGGCGCGTGGGCCGCAGCCACCACCAGGCCTACGCCTACCTGATGGTGCCCGACCTCGAGGGCTTGACCAAACAGGCGTCCCAACGACTCGATGCCATCCAGCAGATGGAGGAGCTCGGCAGCGGCTTTTACCTGGCCATGCACGACCTGGAAATTCGTGGCGCAGGCGAAGTGCTGGGTGAAAACCAGAGTGGCAACATGCTCGA
>JANMCB010000089.1:0-6558 GCA_031360805.1 Rhodoferax sp. | reverse complement strand
GACGCTGGCCGACCGGACGGTGTTGCTGAACGGGGTGCTGGAGGGGACGACCGACGTGATCTTCGTGAAGGATCTGGACGGCCGCTTGCTGCTGGCGAACGCCGCTTGCGCCGCCCTGCTCAGCGCCACCCCCGAGCAGGTAGTGGGGAAGACGGGCGAGGAGTTGCACCCGCCGGACGTGGCGGCCGCGATACGGCTACAGGACGAGGCAGTGATCGCCGGTGGATCGCCAATGCAGTTCGAGGAGACGATCCCGGTGGCGGGCGAGGCGCGGTCTTTCCTCACCCTGAAGTCGCCACTGCGCGACGGCGGCGGCCGCGTCGTGGGTATCCTTGGCGTCGGCCGCGACATCACAGCGAGCCGGCGCGCCGAAAACACGGTCAGGGCAAGCGAGGCCCGAAACTCGTTCCTCGTAACGCTCACCGATACCCTTCGTCCGCTTTCGGACCCGATCACGGTCCAAGCCGAGGCCGGCCGGGTGCTGGGCGAAAGGCTGGGGGCCAGCCGGGTGTATTACTTCGAAGTCGGCAGCGACGACTACGTGGTTGAGCGCGACTACACCAACGCGGCCCTGTCCATGGTGGGACGTTACCCCATCATGTCGTTCGGACCCAACCCACTGGCTGCGTTGCGGGCCGGTTGCACCACGAGCGAGGCGGACGTGGACGCCCTGCTCGCGCGAACGCCGGAAGAAAAGGCAGCATTCGCTGGTCTGCAAATCCGCTCTTACATTGCCGTGCCGTTGGTCAAGAGTGGCACGTTTGTCGCCGGCCTCGCGGTTCACTCCGACAGCGTGCGGGAGTGGACGCCGACAGAAATCGCCATGACCGAGGACACCGCCGAGCGGACGTGGGCGGCTGTCGAGCGGGTGCGGGCCGAGGCCGCGTTGCGGGAGAGCGAGGAGCGACGTCGGCTGGCCCTGGACGCGGCGGAACTCGGAACGTGGCATGTGGACGTAGCGACGCGCGTCACCAAAACCGACGCGCGGTTCCGGGCCATTTTTGGTACCACCGAGGAGTGGACGGACTACCTGCAATTGTTCGCCGTCATGCATTCCGACGACCTGCCGGCGGTCGAACAAGCCGTGGCGGCGGCGACCCGGCCTGACGACCCCGTGCCCTACGCCATCGAGTACCGGGTCATCCACCCGGACGGCGCTGTGCGGTGGGTGTTCGCCAAAGGAAGGATGACCCACGAGGAGCAGGCGGGTAAAAGGGTGGCTAGCTTCGACGGCACGGTGATGGACATCACTGCCCGCAAACTGATTGAGCAGGAGCGGGAGCAATTGGTAAGCCAACTCCGGGACGCCGACCGTCTTAAGGATGAGTTCCTCGCCACCCTCGCGCACGAACTTCGCAACCCACTGGCCCCGCTGCGCAACGGTCTGCAAATGATGCAGCTAGCCGGGGTAAACGGCACGGTCGAGCGGGCGCGGGCAATGATGGACCGGCAACTGACGCAACTCGTGCGGCTGGTCGATGACCTGATGGACGTGAGCAGGGTCACGAGCGGCAAGGTGGAACTGCGCAGGGGACGGGTTGAATTGCGGGCGGTGATTGACGCTGCAGTGGAAACCAACCAACCGGCCATCGAGCAAGCGGGCCACGGATTCACGGTTGTCGTACCAGACGAGCCGATCTTCGTCGACGCGGACGCGGCCCGGCTGGCCCAGGTCGTGTCCAACCTGCTGAACAATTCGGCCAAGTACACCCATCGGGGCGGACATGTTCGGCTGACAGCCTGGTGCGAGGACGGCACGGCGGTCGTGTCTGTCAAAGACGACGGCATCGGCATCCCGCCCGCGATGCTTGGCCGGGTCTTCGATATGTTTGTTCAAGTGGACCGGGGGTTGGAGAAGACGACGGGCGGCCTTGGGATAGGGCTGTCGCTGGTCAAAGGGCTGACGGAATTGCACGGCGGTACTGTCGAGGCCACGAGCGCCGGAGAAGGATTGGGCAGTGAGTTCTTGATCCGCCTGCCGGTGGCGATAAACGTTGTAGCCGGACCGGACCGTCCGAACGGGCAGACGATCGACATCGTGCCGGGCACCCTTCGCCGCATCTTGATCGTCGATGACAACGTGGACGCGGCTGAAACTCTGGGTCAACTCCTGGAGATGTTTGGCAACGAAGTCCGCACTGCCAACGACGGGGAGGCCGGGATTGCAGTGGCGGCGCCGTTCCGACCCGACCTGGTGTTCATGGACATCGGGATGCCGACGCTCAACGGTTACGAGGCTGCCCGGCGCATTCGGCAACAGCCGTGGGGCCGGAAGATGGTGCTGGTGGCTTTAACGGGCTGGGGGCAGGAAGACGACCGCAAGAAGAGTGCGAACGCCGGGTTTGATCACCACCTGGTCAAGCCGGTGGAGATGGAGGCTTTGATGAAGCTGATGGCGCGCTAAAGCGCTACTGGCACATGAGCAATATTGACGGCCTGCCACAGGCGTTGCGATTTTCTGGGGTTGCATTGCGAGGTAACGCCTCGCCAGACCCCACTGGACACTCCCCATCACCCCGCCTGGGCGAAATGGGGTTACGGCAACAGCCCAAGCGCTCACGCACGCCCCATGCCATTGAGTGAATTTCAGAGGACTATGGCTTAAACTGGCCCTTCTTCAACCATTGAGAACTGTCATGTCCAGCATTTTTCAATCTCCTTCGATAGCCTACAAGGCGATGAAAGCGCCTAGCGCCTGCCCCCTCGCACCACGTCTGGTCGGTTGAAAGTTACCACCAAATGGCGGGTGCGGGTTTGCTCAGTGAAATGGACCGGGTCGAATTGATTGAAGGGGCGTTGTTGGACATGGCACCGATTGGCAGCAAGCACGCAAACTGGGTCAATCGACTGAGCCAAAGTTTTGTTTTGCAAGCTTAACGTCGATATGTCGTCAGCATCCAAAACCCAGTCATCCTGGGCGACCACAATGAACCCCAGCCCGACCTGATGCTGCTCAAACCGGGCAGCTATAGAGACGCCTTGCCCAGGGCAACAGACGAGTTGCTGATCGTGGAAGTGTCTGATACCACGCTCGACTATGACCGCGATGTCAAACTCAATTTGTATGCCCGCCACAACATCCCCGAGGTATGGCTGCTGGACGTGAGCCGCAACGAGTTGCTGGTGCACCGCGAGCCGGTTGATGGCCTGTACCGCCTGATGCGCAGGCTGTCCGCCAATGATGTCGTTTGCCCCGACGCAACGCCTGAAGTCTCTGTGCGGCTGAGTGAGGTGGCTGACTGACTGAGCAGATTTAGTTACCGGGTTGAATCACCGGGCTCAGTGAGCATGACCCGAGGCAAGGTAAGCCCCAAAAGCCGAAACGAGCACGAGTGGCGGCAAGCCGCAGGCAAGCGCCAATGCGGTTGTTCAGACTTCGTTTGAACAGTTTGTATATCCTGTATATACTTGCAAAGCACCGCACTTTGCATGATCGCCCTTCCATCAATTTTTAAGGAGAACCCTTAATGCTGACCCGAGTCTTCAAAAGCGGCAATTCTCTGGCTGTGCGCATCCCCAAAGAGTTGGGTTTTGTCGATGGCGCGCAGGATGTTGAGGTAGAGCGCGTGGGCAATACGCTGGTGCTGAGGCGGGTGGAGCCGAAAACCTTGGCCGATCTTGGTGAGATTCTGGCCATGTTCAGCCCCAGCTTCATGGCCGGTGGGCGCGAGTTTCATGAGGAACAGGAGCGCGACTGGAGCGGCAAATGGCCGGGCAACTCCAAAGCATGAACATAAGAATGAGCATAACGGTGATCCATGCGTTACATGCTTGACACCAACATTTGCATCTACATCATCAAAGGCAATCCGCCGCAGGTGCTGGATCGCCTGAAGGCTTTGACGCAAGGCAGCGCGGTGATGTCTGTTGTGACTTACGCAGAATTGCGCGGCGGGCTGGAGCTTCAGGTTGCGAACCGTGCGCAGGACGAACGCGCCCTTGCGTTTCTGATCAGCCGCATTCCCGTGCTGCCGTTCGACGAATCCGCCGCCGAGTGCTTTGGGGTGATGAGAGCCGCCGTGCGAGACCGCAACCGCGACACGATGGACCGGCTGATTGCCGCCCACGCAGTCAGCGTTGGCATCACGCTGGTGACCAACAATGAGGCGGACTTCCAAAATTATTCCGGCCTCGTGGTCGAAAACTGGGTGCGGTCCACCTCGCTGCCACCGCCCTCAAAGAAGCCGTCAACCAAGCCCGCTAAAAAGCCACTGAAAAGAGTTTGACCCTATCTCCTGTCGCCGTCCGTACAGGCTGGATCAATAGGCCAGACCGCGAAATTTCAGCATAGCTCAGCGCCCTGATGCATCGCGCAGCGCCCGCGCCAGTTTCTTCCCATCAACCGGCTTGTGCAGCACACTGGCGGCAATGCCGTCAAACTCGCGCAGGCGCTCGGAAGCGGTGTCGCCGGTCACGATGACGGCGGGCAAAGCGGGGCAGCGCGCCCGCAGACGCTCGATGACTTCCAAGCCCGTCTCATCACGCAGGCGGAAATCGACGGCCAGAACGTCGGGCTGAAAACCGTCCGCCAAGGCCTCTTCGGCCTCGCGCCCGCTGGCGATACCCCGGGCAGACCAGCCGATCTGGCGCAGGTAGGTGCAAAGCGACATCAGGACCGCAGGCTCGTCGTCAACCAGCAAAACAGACAGCGGTTTGCCCGCGGCTGGATCACCTGGATCACCTGGATAAGTGGGATCACCCACATCAGTCGGCCCACTTGCAGGAAGCGGCATGGGCAAGTCCGGCGCCACAACGGGCAGGCTCAACTCGAACGTCGTTCCATGACCCGGCTCAGACAGAAGCCGCACCGGCATCTCCAGCAAGACCGCCGTGCGTTTGACGATGGCCAGCCCCAAGCCCAGGCCCTGCGCGCGGTCGCGCGACGGGTTGCCCACCTGGTAGAACTCCTCAAACACCCGCTCCTGCTCGGCCTGTGCAATACCCGGCCCGGTGTCGCTCACGCGCACCCAGACCCGGCCTGTGTTTTCGCGCCCGGCTGAGTCGCGCCGCGCCGACAGGGTGATGCCGCCTTGCCGCGTGAACTTGATCGCGTTGTCCACCAGGTTGCCCAAAATGCGCGCCAGCTGATCCACATCGGTCATCACCCACGGCGCACCCTGGCCTTTTGCAGCGCCCATGTCAACCTGCAGCGACAGCCCATGCTGCTCGGCCAGCGCGGCATATTCCTCACGCACACCTTCCAGCACCGCGCCAAGCTCGTGCGGTGCCAGATGCAGCTTGACGGCGTGCGCGTCCAGGCGCGAGATATCCAGCAGGCCATCCAGCAAACCGCTGCTTTGGCGCAAGGCGCTGGCAATGCCCTGGCTGACCTCCTTTAAGAGCGGATCACCCGAGCGGCGCGCCACCAGTTCGAGCGTGGTAGCGTTGATCGACAGGGCGTGCAACGGTTGGCGCAAGTCGTGGCTTGCGGCGGCAAAGAAGCGGGTTTTGGATGCGCTGGCGGCTTCGGCGCGGTCGCGTTCGGCTGTTGCGCGGTCGCGCTCATTTGCCAAGGCGCCGGACAAAGTTTCGTTGGCATCGAGCACGCGGACCAGATTGAGCATTTCACGGCGGCGCGCTTGAATCACAAAAACAGTCACCGGGAAAAGCGCGGCCACGGTTGCTGCCGTCGCCAACCCGAGAGTCCCGCCCCGCCAGAGCCAGCCCGCAATCAACGCGCCAAAGGTGACGATCCCATAACCCAACCACACACGCACGATGCCGCCGGCCATTTCCCTGGCGCCGCTGATATGCACCGCGACGAGCGCCATGACCGTCAGCAAAACGATGTTGTTGGAGCGCGCAAAAAAAACCGGCAGCAAAGCCACGGTGATGATGCCGGCGGCGACAAATCCCAAGCCGATTTCGCGCACAACAGCGGCCGTTGGCCGAAGGGGGGTCTGCCTGAGTCGATTGAGCTGAAAGTAGGCGTAAGTGTCCCTGGCGATCATGGCCGCAAGCCATACCAGCGCCCAAACCAGCTCACCTTCATTGGCGGCCAGGTAGGCCATCAACATCGCGCAAGGCACAAAGACATAGATCAGTCGCCCCTTGGCCAACAACTGTTCCAGGCATAGCGCAGTGGTTCGCTCGTTGATGCGCGCCTCAAGCGCCGCCTGTGCTTGCGGCAGGGCCGCGTCAGGCAATGTGGATGCCATCACGCGAAGCCTGGTAGGCCGCCTCAGTCCGGTTGCGCACGCCCAGCGCCATGAAGACCGCCGTCAAATGGCTTTTCACGGTGGATTCGACGATGCCGAGCTCCCGCGCGATCAGCTAGTTGGGCAGGCCGCGCACCGCCGCGCGGTACACATCAATCTGCCGCGCCGTGAGGCCCGCAAACCGCGCATCAGTTTTCGGCAAGTTCAGCGCGCCCGGCTTCTCGCTCGAATGGCGCGGCGACTCTGACGGCAAAAAAATTTGCCCTGCCAACACCTTGCCCAGCGCCGCCACCATCATCTCGGAGCTATAGGTCTTGGGAATAAAGCCTGCCGCGCCCAGCTCTATCGTGCTGCGGATCAACTCCGCGCTGGTTTCCCCGGACAGCACCACGATGCGTGC
>JANMCB010000088.1:0-4293 GCA_031360805.1 Rhodoferax sp. | reverse complement strand
AGCCGATAAAGCTGGGCCAAAAAAAACCTGCCGAGGCAGGTTTTTTTACGTCCAGCCCATGCGTCACTGACAGCGTGCGGCGCGCATTGGTTTCAAGATCGTTGGATTAATTACTGCATTCCCGCTGCGGACACAACCGGGCGCTTGTCGTGTGCAACGCCCTGATGCGTCGTCTCGAAAGTTTTTGATTTCATGTTGATCGGCTTGATGGGTGCGTCATCCTCGGGCTGCTCCAGGCTTGCATCCGAGCGGACGGGCGACGCAGAAGCGGCAAGTGCCAGCGTGAGTACCAGTGCGCTCGCGACGACTAAAACGATGAGACTGAAAATCAGCATGTGTTGTTCCTCCTTATTTGCTGTAGGCCAGTTTATGGATTTCAGCGCGCCATTGCATCAGGAAAAAGTCACGCTTTCAATGTATTGTTGTGAATTGGTCATGTGTCACAAAAGATCGGTGACTGTCATGACACGGTTGCAAACAGCAGGCCAAAATCGCGCGCATCACCTGGCGCGTCGCGGGCATCACCAAGTGGATCCGCTGGCAATAAACGATGCTTCAGCACCAGCATTGCCATCCGCATTCTTGAGGCAGAGCCGATTTGTCCAGCCTCCCACGCCATGGCAATGGCCGCCGTCAAGTAGTACAAGGCAGATGCTGCGGTACGGGCCAAATGGTCGCCGCCAGCCTGCACAGCCGCTTCTGCCAGCAATCTGACTTTTGCCTGCGCGGCCAAAAATTGTTGCAGATCAAGGTGGCTGATTTGGCTTTTCGCCAGCAACTGGTCAAGGTGCGCCATCAGTGCATTCAATGAATCCTCACGGCGAATCGCACGCAGAACATCCAGCGCAACAATGTTGCTGGTGCCCTCCCAGATAGAGCCCAGGTGGGCGTCACGCACTAGGCGCGCATCGCCCCATTCTTCGATGTAGCCACAACCGCCACGCACTTCCATGGCGTCGCCCGCCACCTTGCGCGCGTCGCGGCAAGCGCGAAACTTGATGAGCGGCGTGAGAATGCGCACCAGCGGGTAAGCCCCGGCGTCTCCTGCGTCTGCGCGGCGCAAGGCCTCTGCAGTTTGAAACATCATGGTGCGGGCGGCTTCAGCCGGCAGCAACAGCTTCATCAACTGGCGTTGCATCAGTGGCAGGTCGGCCAGCTTTTTGCCAAAAGCTTCACGGTGTTGCGCGATGAACAGCGCTTCCCCCACCGCACGGCGCATCAGGCCCGCCGCCCGCACACCATTGGAGAGGCGGGAGTTGTTGACCATGTCGGCCATCTGCACAAAGCCGCGGCCCTGTTCGCCCACCAGCCAGGCCAGCGCTCCATTGAGTTGAATTTCACCACTGGCCATGGAACGCGTGCCCAGCTTGTCTTTCAGGCGCACGATGCGGTAACTGTTGACGGAACCGTCGGGCAGGTGGCGCGGCAGCAGGAACAGCGACACGCCGCGAATACCCAGCGACGCGTCGCCCGTGCGCGCCAGCACCATCGCCAGCTCGGCATCGGGGTTGGAGCAAAACCATTTGTCACCGGTTAGCCGCCAAGCCCCTGCTGATTCAGCGCCGTCGGTCGGGTGAGCGACCGCTTCAGCCCGCGTCGCGGTCGCGGCAACGTCTGAACCTGCGCCCTGTTCCGTCATGAACATGGCACCTTGCGCCAGCGAATCCATGTCCTGCGAAATCAAGCCTGGCAGGTAGCGCTCGACCAGTGCCGGGCTGCCAAACTTGCGCAAGGTGCGCGCCAGAGAATCGGTCATCGACACCGGGCAGCACAACCCGAATTCGGCCTGCACAAACAGGTAAGTCAACGCGTATTTGGCGACCGGGGGCAGTGGTTCGGGCCAGGCAAAAACACCAGAGCGGTGCGACATCGCTGCGAGGCCGAAGTTTGAAAACGCGAGCTGCTCCATTTGCACGAAGGCCGGGTGCTTGACGATGCTTTGCACCTCTTGCCCCGTGCGGCTGCGCTGGGTGAGTGTGGGCGGGTTTTGATCGGCCGTGTGCGCCAACGCGTCCAGCGCGCCCCCTGCGAGCGCACCCAGTTTCTTGAAATGCGGCAATAGATGTGCATGCAAGGCAGGTGGCAGATAGAGCCTGAGCAGCGCCTGCAGTTGCGGGTCGTCGTCAAAAAAGTTGGCACCCCTGCGGTCAGGAATTGCCGTTGCATTCGCGGCATTCAGGGTGGGAATTGGCAGCGTGAGGTATGTCATGGATTTGATCCTGAGAAACCCGCAATCACGGTGGAAAGCATTCGAACTGGTGAACGAAAAATGCTATATAAATGATATCAAACTTTGTATATTATAAAAGGGCTATAGGCACATTTGGCTGCTTTTTCAAGAAAATCTGCTCATTTCCCAGCAAAAATGAACTTGTGGGTTAATTGTCTGCGGCCTCTTTCAACGCCAGCTGGCGCAGCCGGTTCGGTGCCAAAGCGCCTGCGGAATCGAGAATCGGGTAGGCGATGGAGCAGATGTGCGAGTTGATGCGTTTCAAATCGCTGATCAAGTCCAGGTGCAATGAACTCGTTTCAATGCTTTGCACGGTGTTGATGGCCAGGCGGTCCAGGTGGGTCGCGGCGTACTGGCGTTCCAGCTCGCGAAAGCGGGTTTTCTCTTCCAGCAGCTTTTGCGCGTCGCGCAGGTTGCCGTTCAGGAACACACTCATGCCCAGGCGAAGGTTGTCCACCAGGCGCGCGTGCAGTTCACAGATTTCATTCATGCCCGCTTCCGAGAACTCGCGCCCGGGGCTGATTTTCTTGTCTTCAATGTCCTGGATCACGCGTTCAATGATGTCGCCGATCTGCTCCATGTTGATGGTGAAGCTGATGATGTCGGTCCAGCGGCGGGCCTCACTCTCGCCCAGCGCCTCGCGCGAGATTTTGGTCAGATAGTACTTGATGTCCGAGTAAAGCTCGTCCACGGTGTCGTCCATCTTGCGCAGTTCGGCGGCCAGCTTCTGGTCGTTGAACTTGATCACTTTGAGCGCGCCCAGCAGCATGTTTTCGACCACGTCGGCCTGGTGCATGGATTCGCGCACGGCGCATGAAATGGCCAGGGTCGGTGTGGCAAGAGCCGACGCGTCCAGGTGCCGCTGGCGGCCCGCCACCGTGCTTCGGGCCGGCTTGGGCAGCATGGCTGTCACCCAGCGCGCCACGACCTGCGTGATGCCGATGAACAGCACGCCCACGGCAAGGTTGAACACCAGGTGAAACAGCACCACTTGCGTGGCAGCGTCGCCCATCACTTTGGGAACGTGGCGCATCCACAAGCCCAGAAGCGGCGCCGCCATGGCGACCCCCAGCAGTTTGAACACCAGGTTGCCCAGCGGTACCTGGCGCGTTGCCACATTGGCCTTCAGGGTCGTCAACACCGCCAACACGCCGCTGCCCAGGTTGGCACCGAGCACCAGACCCAGCGCTACCTCGGTCGGGATCACCTGGCTCAGCGCCAGCGTGGCAGTCAACAGCACGATGGCCAGGCTTGAATAGGACACCACGGCCAGCACCGCGCCGACAAAAATCTCCAGCAGCAGGTCCGACGTGAGCGTGGCCAGCAGCGCCTTCACCGCCGTCGCGTGGGTCAGCACATTGGCCGATTCCGTGACCAGGCGCAGCGCCAGCAGCATCAGCCCCAGGCCAATCAACACCCGGCCCACGCGCCCCAAGGTGGTGGACTGGCGGGTGATGAACAGCACCACGCCGATAAAAATAAACAAAGGCGACAGCCAGGACAGGTCGCGCGAGAAGGCCACGGCCATCAAGCTGGTGCCGATGTCGGCGCCCAGCATCACAGCCAGTGCTGACGGCAGGCTCATCAGGCCCTGGCCCACGAAGGACGACACAATGAGCGCGGTGGCGGTGCTGCTTTGCACCAGCGCTGTTACACCAATGCCCGACAGCGCGGCGGTAAACCGGTTGTTGACGCTCTTCGCCAGTACGTTGCGCAGGTTGGTGCCCATCACCCGCAGAATGCCGGTGCGAACCAGGTGGGTGCCCCACACCAGGAGGGCAATGGCAGCTAACAGGTTCAGAAGGTGGGTCAAAGCGGTATCAGGATTTGGCGCGGCGCACCCGCAGCAGTTCGTCCAGTATGAGGCAGGTCGCACCAATAGTGATGGCACTGTCGGCAATGTTGAAAGCGGGGAAGTGCCCGCCTGGGAACACGGGTGCCAGCCACTTCCAGTGAAAATCCAGAAAATCCACCACGTAACCGTGCCACAGCCGGTCAATCACATTGCCTATCGCGCCGCCCAGAATGCAGGCAATGGCAAACGAAAACAGCTTTTGCCCTGG
>JANMCB010000083.1:0-6987 GCA_031360805.1 Rhodoferax sp. | reverse complement strand
TCGAATTTCGAGTTGCCGGGGATGCTGAATTTCTCGCCCGGCGATGATTTCACCCACGCATCGCTGCCCGCCAGCTTGTATTCGCAAGCACCGCCCGTGCATTCCATGATTTCAGGCGCGCTTGTGTTGAAGGTCAAGGTCGAAGGCAAGATCACGCCGACGGATTTTTTGGTGCCGTCTGCAAATGTCACGCCGTGGCTGATGCATTTGCCGTCGAAGTAGACGCTGGCTTGGGTGTTGACGGTTACGCCGTCTAGTTTTGAGGTGGTCATATAGGTTAATTTTAAGCGGGCTGACAAAGGGGCTTCCACACGGCTGCATCGAATCCAACCGTAATTTGTCCGTCAGACCACCTCACCACTGGCCGTTTGACAACACTTGAATGGCGCAAAATCACCCGCTTCGCGCTGGCGGCATCGACTACGCCAGACTGACTGGCCACATCCAACCCTCGCCAGGTACTGCCTTTGCGGTTGACCAGCTTCTCCCAACCCACGGCGGCCAGCCATGCGTCAAGCTGCACCTCTGGCACCCCTAATTTCTTGAAATCATGTAATTCGCAGTCCACGCCCTGCGCGGTAAGCCAGGCGCGGGCTTTTTTGACGGTGTCGCAATTGGCAATGCCGTAAACGATGATGGGCTGATTTTTCATGGTCGATATCATGCCCGAGCCGTGGGCGACAATTCAAGCCGCCATGAACAACACACTGCCAACACCACCTCAAAACCTTGACGCCTGGCTCGCCTACTGTGAGCAACTTCACCCCAAAGCCATCGACATGGGGCTGGATCGCGTCAAGGCCGTGGCGGATCGCATGGCCTTCAAGCTGAATTGCCCGGTGATCACCGTCGCCGGCACCAACGGCAAGGGCTCCACCTGCGCCATGCTGGAATCGATATTGCATCAGGCTGGTTACAGAACAGGGGTCTATACGTCGCCCCATTTGGTGCGCTTTGAAGAGCGCCTGCGCCTGGCCTGCGTGCCTGTTGACGCCGCCGAACTGGTTGCCAGCTTCGAACGCGTGGCCATGGCCAGAGTCGGGCAGGGGGCGGAAGTATCACTCACCTATTTCGAATTTTCGACGCTGGCGATTTTTGACGTGATGGCGCGTTCGAACCTCGATGTCGCCATTCTGGAAGTCGGTTTGGGTGGGCGCCTGGACGCCGTCAACATCATTGACGCCGACTGTGCCGTTATCACCAGCATCGACCTGGACCACACGGAACTGCTGGGTAACAGCCGCGAGGCCATTGGCTTTGAGAAGGCCGGCATCATGCGCACCGGCCGCCCGGTAGTCGTCAGCGACCCGATGCCGCCACAAAGCGTGTTGGACCGGGCGCGGGAGATCGATGCCGATCTGTGGCGTTTTGGCCATGATTTCAACGTCAGCGGCGACAAGCAGCAGTGGGGCTGGTCCGCCATTTCCGCCAAGGGCGGCCGGCGATACAGTGGCCTGGCCTACCCGGCCCTGCGCGGGGCCAACCAATTGGTCAACGCGGCGGGTGTGCTGGCGGCGTTGACCGCTTTGCGCGACCGGCTGCCCGTGACCGCGCAGGCGGTACGCAACGGGCTGGCGTTTGTCGAACTGCCGGGGCGCTTCCAGATCATTCCGGGCCAGCCTTCCCTGGTGCTGGACGTGGCGCACAACCCCCACGCTGTGGCGGCGCTGGCGGCCAACCTGGATGCGATGGGGTTCTTCCCAACGACGCACGCGGTGTTTGGGGCGATGGCAGACAAGGACGTTGCTGCCATTTTTGCCAGGCTCGGGCCATTGGTCGACAAATGGTATTTCACCGATCTGCCAACGGCAAGAGCCGAGACGGCTGCCAATTTGCAAACCCGGTGGCGAGCACAGAGCATACGAAAAGAAGTTACGTCTGTGACCTTTGCAAACCCTTTTCTGGCCTTGCAAGCGGCAATCGAAGCGGCAGACCCCACTGATAGAATCGTGGTCTTCGGATCGTTTTACACGGTCGGCGGCGTTTTACAAAATGGCGTGCCACGCCTTTTGGCCAAGCATCTGAACACCTGACTATCAGCGTCTTATCGACATGGCCCTTTTCAAGTTCCGAACGGGTGGCGACGATCATGCCAGCCCTTCACCGCAGCCCGAGAGCGTAGAGGCTTTGCGCAAGCGCGCGATGCACCGCCTGATTGGTGCCGTGGTGTTGGTGGTGGCAGGTGTGATTGGTTTCCCGATGCTGTTTGACAGCCAGCCCAGACCGGTGTCGGTCGACATCCCGATTGAAATTCCAGACAAGGCCAAGACCCGGCCAATTACCTTGCCTGCATCACCCGGGCCAGCGGTCGCAGCAGTACCCCCCAATGCTGCAGCGCAGACCCCTTCGCCCGCAGCGGCGATTGCCGAACCTGCCAAAGACCCGGTGATGGTGCCAAAAACCGAAGAGAAACTGGCGGCCACGCCGGTCAAAAAGGCGTCAGAGCCGGCAAAGGCTGGCGTGCCTGCGACGGTCAAGTCCAGCACTGAGTCAAGTGACGCGGCCAAGGCGCAAGCTTTGCTCGAAGGCAAAGCACCTCAACCCGCAACAGCGGCTCTCGAGGGGCGATTTGTCGTTCAAGTGGGAGCATTTTCTGACCTGGTCAGGGCCAAGGAAGCGCGCACGAAGCTCGAGCGCGCTGGCCTCAAGACGTACACACAAGTTGTGGAGACCAAGGAGGGTGCGCGCACCCGCGTTCGGGTCGGCCCGTTTGGCGACAAGGCCGAAGCTGAGAAGGCCGCTGCGAAAATCAAGGCGCTAGACCTGCCCGCATCAATTCTGGTCCTTTAACGCAGGCTGGCGCAAATGGGCGTTCTGGACTGGATTTTTCTGGCGGTTCTTGGGCTTTCGCTGCTGATTGGAGCCTGGCGTGGCCTGGTGTTCGAAGTGCTATCGCTGGCCGCCTGGGTCGCGGCATTTGTCGCTGCACAATGGCTGGCCACCGATGTTGCGCGCTGGTTGCCCATGATGGGAGCGGCAGAACCGTTGCGTTATGCGGCCGGATTTTTGCTCACTTTCCTAGCGGCTGCATTTATAGGTGGCCTGATCGCAGTGGTAGTGAAGAAAATGGTCAACGTGGCCGGCCTGGCACCCGTAGACCGCGGCTTGGGCGCGGTTTTTGGCCTGGTGCGAGGTATGGTCTTATTGCTCGCGGCAGCGGTTGTGGTTGCCATGACGCCGTTGAAGAACAACGCCTGGTGGAATGAATCGGTCGGTGCGGGCTTCCTGGGCGTTGTGCTCAAGGGCATGAAGCCGTTGGTGCCGCAAGAATTTGGAAAGTACTTACCTTAATGTGTGGAATCGTCGGCGTTGTAAGCAACGCACCAGTCAACCAGCTCATCTATGACGCGCTGCTGCTCTTGCAGCATCGGGGGCAGGATGCGGCCGGCATCGTCACGCAGCAGGAACGCAAGTTTTTCATGCAAAAGGCCAAGGGCATGGTGCGCGATGTGTTTCGAACCCGCAACATGCGCTCGCTGCCTGGCAATTGTGGTTTGGGTCAGGTGCGTTATCCGACTGCTGGCAATGCCTATAGCGAGGAAGAGGCGCAGCCGTTTTATGTCAATGCGCCCTTCGGCATCGTACTGGTTCACAACGGCAACCTGACCAATGCAAAGTCCCTGAAAGACGAGTTGTTCATGACGGATCACCGTCACATCAACACTGAAAGCGACTCTGAAGTACTCCTGAACGTTCTCGCCCACGAGATCGAAAAAACCACCCGCGGTTTGCCGCTGCAGCCAAACGACATTTTTGCTGCGGTCAAGAACGTGCACCGGCGCATCAAAGGCTCTTATGCCGTGATTGCGCTGATTGCGGGGCACGGCGTGCTGGCGTTTCGTGACCCGTTTGGGATTCGTCCTCTTTGCATGGGTCGGAGCGACGGCACCGTGCTGCTGGCCAGTGAATCCGTGGCGCTGGAAGGCACTGCGCATGCGTTCGTGCGCAACATCGACCCAGGTGAGGCCGTGTTTATTGATTTGCAGTGCAAAATTCACGCGCAGCAATGCTCCGATACGCCCACTTTGAATCCTTGCATTTTCGAGTTCGTGTACCTGGCCCGGCCGGATTCGGTGATGGACGGCATTTCGGTTTACCAGGCCCGTTTGAACTTGGGCGAGGCACTGGCAAAGCGCGTGATTTCCACCGTGCCGCCAAATGAAATTGATGTCGTGATTCCGATTCCTGAATCCAGCCGCCCCAGTGCTGCCCAGCTGGCGCAATTGCTCGGTTTGCCGTACCGCGAAGGCTTCGTCAAGAACCGCTATGTGGGGCGTACCTTCATCATGCCGGGTCAGTCCGTCCGCAAAAAGTCAGTGCGTCAAAAGCTCAATGCCATCGTCAGTGAAATCAAGGGTCGCAATGTGCTGCTGGTGGATGATTCGATCGTGCGTGGAACGACCAGCCGCGAGATCGTGCAGATGGCGCGCGATGCCGGTGCACGAAAAGTCTATCTGGCCAGTGCAGCGCCGCCTGTGCGCTACCCGAATGTTTACGGAATCGACATGCCGACCAGTGCCGAATTGGTGGCCCACAACCGGACCGTTGAGGAGATTCGGGAGATCATCGGATGTGACGCTCTGATTTACCAGGACGTGGTGGGCATGAAGAAGGCGATAGGAAAACTCAATCCTCTGATCGCGGGCTTTGATGCCTCTTGTTTTGATGGTGTATACGTCACCGGTGACATAACCTCTGCTGACATTGACCGGCTGAACGAGTCCCGCGTGTCGGGATCTGAAAGCCAGGAAGACAGTTCGCGGCTGGCCCTTCCCAACCCGGCCTGATAGCCATGACCCAGAGTACCCAAACCTCTCAGGGCCCTGTCCTTGCACAGACAGGCCCAACGTCGGGCCTCACAAAAACCCGCACCCGGTTTGCGCCGTCACCCACTGGTTTCATCCATTTAGGCAATATTCGCTCGGCGCTTTACCCATGGGCTTTTGCCCGCTCGACGGGCGGCGACTTCATTTTGCGCATCGAAGACACCGATGAGGACCGCTCAACGCAGGCGGCGGTGGATGTCATCATTGCAAGCATGGCATGGCTCGGTCTGGACTATGACGAAGGCCCTTACTACCAGATGCAGCGCATGGACCGTTACAAAACGGTGCTGGCTGAACTGCTCGCTAGCGATCAGGTGTATCCGTGCTACATGAGCGTGAGCGAACTTGACGCACTGCGGGCAAGCCAGATGGAGGCCAAACAGAAGCCGCGTTACGACGGCACTTGGCGCCCCGAGCCAGGCAAACGACTGCCGTCAGTACCGCCAGGCGTTCAGCCGGTTCTGCGGTTCAAAAATCCAATCGGTGGATCTGTCGTCTGGGATGACAAGGTCAAGGGACGCATCGAGATCAGCAATGACGAGCTTGATGATCTGGTCATTTCACGTCCGGCGCCGCTTGGCGAGGTGGGCACGCCTACCTACAACTTCTGCGTTGTGGTGGACGATATCGACATGGCCATCAGCCATGTCATTCGCGGGGACGATCACGTCAACAATACGCCGCGCCAGATCAACATTTTCAGGGCACTCGGCAAGGAGCCGCCTGTCTACGCGCACTTGCCCACTGTGCTGAATGAAGCCGGTGAAAAAATGAGCAAACGCAGCGGCGCCAAGCCAGTGACGCAGTTTGCGACCGAGGGCTTCTTGCCCGAAGCCGTCGTCAATTACCTGGCACGGCTGGGCTGGAGCCATGGTGACGACGAGATTTTCAGCCGCGAACAATTTCTTCAATGGTTCAACCTGGATCATTTGGGCCGAAGTGCTGCCCAGTTTGACGAGAACAAGCTGCGCTGGGTCAACGCCCAGCACTTGAAGGCGATGACAGATGAGGCCCTTGCAGCACTTGTCAGTACCCAATTGCAGGCACAGGGCATCACCACAGATGATCGCCTTCAGCGCATCTGTGCGCTTTTCAAGGACCGTTGCGACACCACCGTTGCACTGGCGGATTGGGCGCGGTCGTTTTATACCCACGTCACAGTTAAACCGGAAGATCACGACCAGTACGTGACGGCTGCGGTCCAACCGGCGCTGGCATTGCTCATACAAAAACTGTCCGCCTGCCCCTGGGACAAACCTTCGGTGGCTTCGGTGATCAAGGAGGTGCTGGTGCAATGCAGTCTGAAAATGCCGCAGTTGGCCATGCCGGTGCGTGTTCTTGTTATGGGGACGGCTCAGACACCCTCACTGGATGCGGTGATTGAACTGGTTGGTCGAGAAAAAGTGCTGCAGCGGCTCGGCGCGGCTTAAAAATTGGTTATAATTTGAGGCTCAGAGTTTGGCGCTGCGGTAGATTGTGGCGGTGGTCAGGCTAAGGTTGGTTGGAAGTGATGTGATTTTTTGGCTAAGAATTTTGGGGGTATAGCTCAGCTGGGAGAGCGCTTGCATGGCATGCAAGAGGTCAGCAGTTCGATCCTGCTTACCTCCACCAAAAAAGTTATTGAAAACGATTAGTCCGGATGGCTGGTTCAAAAAGCCAGTACCTTAGGTTTTGACCCCATCGTCTAGAGGCCTAGGACACTACCCTTTCACGGTAGGTACCGGGGTTCGAATCCCCGTGGGGTCGCCAAGTTGTCGCAAGACAGTAAGGCGCAAGTCATTGACGGTTTGCCTGAAGCTTGAATGTGCAGGGCAAATGACTTGGCTCGAAAGAGATGCGTCAGCTACCAGGAGTGGTAGTTCAGTTGGTTAGAATACCGGCCTGTCACGCCGGGGGTCGCGGGTTCGAGTCCCGTCCACTCCGCCATAACAAGAAAAAACGGGCTCTGCGAGCCCGTTTTTTTTATTGGATCTGGATGCAGGTGGGCAACTGGACTTCTGCGAAGGCCCGACCAGTTCCGGTCAGTTCTTTGATATTTGAACCTTGAGCCGAATTGAGTTAACCTCCCATCCCTTGACGCGCAATTGGGCCTGGATAGCAGGCAAAAGCTGGCGGATTTTTGCGGCCGTTGCATTGTTGTCCAGAATCAGGCACCAGATTG
>JANMCB010000075.1:0-5989 GCA_031360805.1 Rhodoferax sp. | reverse complement strand
TGAAAAAGCCGCCGGAAAAGTTTCGGGCGGCACGGTTGACCTGGTCTGGATCAATGGCGAAAACTTCCTGGCCATGAAACGCGAGGCGCTGCTGTTTGGCCCGTTTGCGGAAACCCTGCCGAGCTACCAATATGTCGACCTTGCTGGAAAACCGACGACGCGCATGGATTTTTCTGAACCCGTGCAAGGGATGGAGGTGCCTTGGGGCATGGCGCAGCTCACCTTTTTTGTCGACAGCAAACGCGTGCCTTCACCCCCCAAAAGCATGCCTGAACTTTTGGCCTATGCAAAGGCCAACGCCGGGCGCGTGACCTACCCGCGCCCGCCAAATTTTCACGGCATGACCTTCCTCAAGCAGGCCCTGGTGGAAGTCAACCCTGACGCGACCGCCCTATACAAGCCGGTCACGCCCGAGGCGCTGGCCAAGGCGGGCGCGCCACTGTGGGCTTACCTGGACGCGCTGCACCCGCACCTGTGGCGCGCTGGCAGGCAGTTTGTGCAAAACGCCGCAGCCATGCGGCAAATGATGAGCGACGGCGAACTGATGCTGGCCTTCACCTTCAACCCCAACGAGGCGGCCAACGAGATCGCCGCCAAGCGCTTGGCAGAGTCCGTGGTGAGCTACCAGTTTGCCAACGGCACAATTGGCAACACCCACTTTCTGGCGATCCCGTTCAATTCAAGCGCCAAGGAAGGCGCCCAGGTGGTTGCCAATTTCCTTCTGTCGCCGCTGGCCCAGGCGCGCAAGGCCGACATCACCCAATGGGGTGACCCGACCGTGCTGGCCATCGACAAACTGCCTGCCGCAGAGCGCGAACGCTTCGCCGCGGTGTCACTGCCAGGCCAGGTCGAAAAAGTCATGCGCGCGATACCCGAGCCGCATGCGAGCTGGGTCGATGCATTGACCAAAGAGTGGCTGGTGCGGTACGGACAGGGTTGAAGGTTTTAATTGCACGGCACCGTGACCCGACAACTCAATCTTCAACATTGAAGTGTCCAAGAAGCCAACCGCAACGCGAGGCTCGCGGCTACGCAACTGGTTGCACAGCCTGCCCAAAGCGATGAAGGTGAACCGAATGGAAATCGGGTGAGATGTGGCAATAATGGAGTGCACGAAGCGCAATGTTGATATACGCGCTTTCGAGCCGGATCCGATCAAGGAGGTCAAGCTCAAGGTCCCCATGAGCATTCAAGGCGCTGCGGTGCGCGTCGTTGGCGCGAAGAAGGACGATCTGCAAACGTCGATCCAGCACGTGCGAAAGAAGGTGCCGGAGATCCCTGTGCAGTTTGGGAGCTTCAGGTATCAGCGAGGAGCGGCGTCCGTCTGCCGATTGGCGTGCGAGAAAAGCGCGGCACTAACTGTGATGAGAACGAAGGCGTAAATCTTGGGCCGGCCCCGAGTTACTACTACAATCAACCACAATATTTGGAGGGTAGATCATGTTCAACAAATCCCTGATTGCTTCCGTCGGCCTGTGTCTTGTTCTGATTGCCTGCGGCGGCGGCGGTGGCAGTTCTACTTCCACTGCAACAGCTCCACCAACAATTACCTTAGGGGTCAAAATTGCTCCATTTCGTACGTCCTATCAAAATGCAAAAGGCTACGGGTTGTCTCGTATCAAATTCCCTTCGTCACTTTTGACATTTGTACCCGATCAGCCATTGGCGTGGGGCGCAGGCGATTTTTTCCAAAGTGGGAACCTTGGTATCTTCACTGCAAAGCAGAATTACAACACTGGCACTTCCTATGCAACCATAAGTGCCACTCCTTCAGCATATCAGAGCGATTTTCAATTTTGGGAGAGAGCTGACGACGGAACCTTAGTCGCAAAAGGACCAACATACAAAGGATGTTTGCATCCGCGTAAGGGGGTTGTTGCAGACTTCAATCAAGACGGATATCCGGACGTGTTTGTTGCATGTCACGGATATGACGCGCCAGTGAACGGCTCAATGCCAGGTGAGAAAAGCAAGCTCGTTTTGAGTGACGGCAAAGGCGGATTTACCGTTACAGACGCGACGGATGTCGGCTTCTATCACGGTGCATCGGCTGCTGATGTCAACGGCGATGGGTATCCAGATATCGCAGTGGCCAACATCATGAATCTTGGCGGTCCGAATGTTCATTTCTTGATTAACCAGAAAGACGGCACATTCAAGGTCGACAACACGCGGGTTCTCGGCCAGGTTGGGGGCCCATTCTTTTCGGTGGAATTATTAGACGTAAATGGCGACGGCATTCTTGACTTGGCTGTGGGCGGCCACGAGTTTGATAAGAATAGTTTCTCTGCAGCCGAGACAGCAGTTTTGTACGGTACTGTGAATGGAGTGTTTGGAGCAACAAAAACCGTAATTCCGAAAGTTGCTGGCCGTGGCGTTGTAGTCGACTTTACAGTGGTCAGCAACAACGGACAAAAAGTGCTATATGTCGATCGATCCGCTGATGGATCCGCCCCTGGATTTTCGTTTTACAGCACCCAGACGCTCCAAGCGGTCAACCTTGTTACAAATGCATCTACAACATTGCTAGACCGCACAGGGGTTTGGATTCCGTGGTGGTTGCCAGCAACGCGCAATGGGCAGAGTGGGATCGCTCCGTACAACGGATCCAATTCAGACCTGTTCTATTCGCAGTAGTTGAGAAGAGTACTGAGGGACAGGCCACGATATTCGCATGGCTTGACGACTGCTTCGCGCGGGTGGTGTGCAGGAAGCCGCAGAACCGTTGACAGTTATGGCGTGCCTTCACAACGAGCAATGCGTTGGAGCTGTCCTCGTACAAACTAGTGCTGACGTAATGGGCGGAACACCCGTGTTCTTTGGCTCTCGGGTCCCAGTGCGCACGCTGGTTGAGTACCTGCAAGCAGGCGAGACCATTGACGACTTCCTCGAAGGATTTCCGACCGTGGGGCGCGACATGGCGCTTGAGTTTTTGGACGCAGTGGAGCGCAAAGCCAGTCTGCTGGCGAGCTGATCATGCTGGGCAATGAACGCCCGGCAGGGTCAAAGCAGCGCCGGCACCAACATTCAAGCGCTTTAGTGCTCGACAGGGTCTCGTAACAACAGCGCCGTAAACCCACCCTGGTCAAAATGATGGTCAGTCGACAAAGCTTGGGTGATGCCCAGCTCTTGCATCACCACAAAGCTGGTGCAGTCGCACAGACTCCACTCCTTGTCGGGGCGTTGCTCGAACAGCGTTAATGCCTTGTTCATCCGCTCGTCATCATTGGGCAGAACCATTACAGAAGCATCAGTGAGCAGTGAACGCATCAACCTTGCGCTGTCGGCGCGAACATCCAGTTTGGACAAAGCCGCCCCTATTTCTAAAATGACAGCGTGCGTCGTTACCAACAGGGTGGCAGCCCGTTCTATTTCAGATGCAAGCAAGGCCGCCCTTGCGTGAAATTTATCGCGCCGAACGCACAGCGCAATCGCAAAACCTGTATCGATAAACCAGGAGGCCACTCGCTAACGTGCCCGAATGTGGTCTTCGTAGGTAACCGAATAATCTGCGGGTAAGTCCAGGTTCATGCTCAGCGCTGTCTTTAGAAAGCTGCTGCCTGTTTTTTGCGCTGGCCGCACGATCACCTCCACCTCTTCACCGGGTACCAAACGGGAATCAACAATATGCACCGCGTGGTGGACATCCACGCGGGTTCGTTCGGTAATCACCGTAGCATTCATGGCATTTCTCCGCAGCGCACACAGCGCCTTCATTGCTCTAATTGTAGGCAGAAGCGGTCTGACGAATTTGAACAGCAGGAAAATTGGAAATTTGGCACACTAACCCGCCCTCCTCGAACCACACAGCAGTTGGGTGGATGCGTTGTCTAAAGGATGCCTAGTGCGGTACGGACAATCTTGAGAGCCGGTGATCAGGGCTTGGTAGCCGCCATGCAAGAGCCCATAAAAATCACCCTGCCGCCTGAGCCCACCAGGCTGGCGTCGGCGGTGTTGCGGTCGATGCGCCAGCGCGCGGGCCCGCTGCCAAAGCTGATTTCGGCATCGGTCACGGTGCCGGTGCTCATCCACTGGTTGTTGACAGAGACTACTTTCTCAGAGTCGCTGAAGCGCACCTGAACATCTTCGCGGATCAGGCTTGCGCCGTTGGGCTGCAGGTCACACAAGGCCAGGCGCATGTCGGCCGGCCCGCCGTTTTCAAACAGATCTTTGGCAATCTGAACCGCCCGCGCCGGGCGCTGCGAACTGGCGCAGGCGAACTCGGCGGTCGCGCGGCTGGCGTCCAGCATGTTGGCTTTCACAAAATTGGCGCTGGTCAAAGCTGCAGCGGCCACGGCCAGGCGCGCCCGGGCAGATGCGCCCTGTGGCGTGAGGTCCAGCGGCGAGGTTGCGGTGGACAGCGTGGCCACCCGCATCGGCAAGCGGCAGTCCGCAACGAAATGGTTGTAGCCCAAGGCCGGGCTGGGCTGGTTGGCATTGACGCGCACCAGCACACCAGAGACGTGGTGGCTGTCGACCAGCGCCAGCGAAATCGGGTCAACCCCATACAGCACGTCGTCAATGCGCTGCACCAGCAGCACGCCCTTTCCCTGGCCCACCTGCGCAAAGCTGCTGCACGCAAAACCGAGCAGCAACACGCCCAGCGCTGTTTTGCAGTAGCCTGTGGCCTTCATGGCCGCATCATCATGGTGAAAGATAGTCATCAACCCTTGCCTGAAATTGTGTTGAATTTTAGGGTTTGTCGCAGATCACTCTTCGGCGTTGCTATATTTGCTGCCTGCCCGTTCAATTCAAATCAATTCCCTGCGAACTCCTTCATGACTCCACCCTTGCCCCAATTACTGCCTCACATCCAGCTTGAAAGTGCGCCCAACCCGACCGCTGCCGTCATCTGGCTGCACGGTCTGGGCGCTGACGGCAACGACTTTGCCGGCCTCGTGCCCGAGTTGGACCTGGCCGGTTGCCCGCCGATCCGCTTCATTTTCCCCCATGCGCCGAGCATTCCCGTCACGTTGAACAACGGTTACGTCATGCCCGCCTGGTACGACATTCTGGGCACGGAACTGGTGCGCCGTGAAGACGCGGCTGGCATTCGCCATTCGGCGCTGGCCATCGAAGCGCTGATTGCCAACGAAGTGGCACGCGGCATTGTGCCCGCCAAAATCGTGCTGGCAGGGTTCTCGCAAGGCTGCGCCATGGTGCTGCACACGGGCCTTCGGTACAAAGACCGTCTGGCCGGCATCATTGCGCTGTCTGGCTATTTGCCGCTGGCGGACAGTGTGCCGACCGAGCGCAGTGCCGCCAACCAGGCGACGCCGATTTTCATGGGTCACGGCACACAGGACCCGATGGTGATTTTGAGCCGCGCCGAAGCCTCACGCAATGCGCTGGCGCAGCTTGGGTACACGGTGCAATGGCACACTTACCCCATGCCGCACAGCGTGCATCCGCAGGAAATTGCCGACATCGGGCGATTTTTTAAGTCGGTGCTGGCTGCTTGAATGTGACAAAAATTAACCTGTGGGTTAATTTTTGACTGAGAAGCGATGCAAATTTGCTAAAAAAGTGATAAAAAATGCCTATAGCCCTCGTATAATATAGAAAGCTTGCTATTTAATACATAGCAATTTTCACTGCGATATTTGTATTGCGGCATTTGCATTGCATTATCTGAATTGCAGCATTTGCCCGCAAATTTGTTGGATTTTTGACGAGCGAGACCTTCACCCCATGCCAAACCGCCACCATTACACCCGCGCAGACCTGGAACGGCTGGCGGTCAACGCCATGCTCGAACGCGGTCTGGTGCCGGAATTTTCGGCCAATGCCAAGCGGCAGCTGGCGAATTTCGATGGCCCCATCGAGCAGCCAGCGGATGGCGCGCCCATCACCGATCTGCGCCATCTGCTGTGGAGCTCGATTGACAACGACGATTCGCGCGACCTGGACCAGCTCAGCGCCTGCGAGGCCTTGCCTGGCGGTGCGCTCAAAGTGTGGGTGGCGATTGCCGATGTCGATTCGCTGGTAA